>JBMOFW010000019.1:0-22944 GCA_049318685.1 Flavobacteriales bacterium | reverse complement strand
ATCGTCTATTCAGGCCTAGCCGTTTCCTTGCCTGCCTCCCCCAATGCCAATCCATTCCAATCTGGTAAAATCATAATATGGAAAGTCGACAAAGCAAAATGCAATGCCAAATACGGAGGCAAAGTATAGCGTAAAGCTTTGATCTTTGAGCAAAGACCATTTCGATTCTATCCAACGCAGCGCGCTTCCCCAAGCAAAAAAGAGCAGAGTATAAACCGCGATGAGAATTAATCGCTGAATGAGCATTTAAAAAAAGATATCTGTAAAATCGGAGATCAACTGACCTTCTTTGTCTTTATCCGAAATATTGGGGTTTTCTATTTCCCAATCGATGCCCAACGCGGGGTCATTCCAGAGCAAAGAACGCTCATGTTCTTTACTATAATAATTGGTGCATTTGTAGGAGAAAATGGTATCGTCTTCGAGTACTTTAAAGCCATGAGCAAAGCCTTCCGGTATGTACATCTGACGTTTGTTTTCTGCACTAAGTACGACTTTATAATGACGACCAAAAGTGGGTTGTGTCTTTCTTAGATCGACTACCACATCGAGCACCGCCCCTTTGGTAACACGCACTAATTTACCTTGCGACTTCGGAGGAATTTGAAAATGTAATCCGCGCAACACATCTTTGGAAGACATGCTTTCATTATCTTGAACAAAGGTCACATTGAGTCCCGATTTGACTCTAAATTGAGATTCATTGAATACTTCAAAAAAATAGCCTCTTGCATCACCGAAAACGTTTGGTTCGATGATCATCAAGCCTTGAAATTCCGTTTGAACAAGATTCATAGTCGATTAATTAGCGAAAAGATTAGCAAGAAGCAATACGGAAGTAGTCAAAGAAATGATGGGAGTAAACTCATTCAACACCTCACGTGTTCTATCCCTTGTCGATTCGACATATATAACGTCACCATTCTCAACAATCATGTTGGCTTGATCTACCCCTTCAATGGTTGACAAATCGACCAAATACACTTTATCGCCTTCCATGGTAGATCGAATCACCTTGATTTTCGAGGCATTCGCTCTTGTTCCAAGTCCCCCGCCGGTTGCAATCACTTCAATTAATCGGGTATTAGGGTTCACCAATGGCACTACAGTTCCCTGCGATGCGTTACCGTTGAAGAGCAGCGCTCGTCGATTGAGAACACGCACTTGAGCCAATGGATTGACAAATTGATTTGACAAAAGCTCTTCCACATAGTCTTGAAACTCAAAAATGGACTTGCCGTCGGCATAAACGCGCCCGAGAATCGGCAACTCGACATATCCGTCGCTTTGCACCACATAGACGATTTCCAATCGATTGACATACACCAATTCTCTACTCGTTGACGCTTCAAAAATGATGCTTCCTTCATTGGTGAACACATTCACTTGAAGCATATCGTTTGGTCGGAGAATAAAATTTGCATCCGTCGAATCGACATACAACGTATCAAAAGCGTAGGTTACATCCGTTTTAAACATGAGGTCCTTATTGACATTACACGAGGCCAATCCTAGGATAATTACTGCCAGACCCAATACGTATTTCAACATAATTGCTTAATTTCGTTACCGATTCAAAGGTAAGCACAAGTTTGTGTGCTGCCAATAATATCTAAATGACATCAACAACTCCAGTTCCGACGCTCGTTTTGGGTGCTTCTTCCAAGGCAGATCGATATAGCTTTTTGGCTACGGAAAAACTACATCGGTATGGACATCCAGTTTTTCCTGTAGGCCTGAGGCCAGGCCATATCAACGATTTGAGTATTATCACTGACAGCAATCTCGTACCTGAAATACATACCATTACGCTTTACCTGAATCCATCCAATCAAATCGAATGGTACGATTATATTCTTTCTAAAAAGCCAAAGCGGGTCATCTTCAATCCGGGAACTTGGAATCCGGAACTTGTCTCCAAACTCGAGGAAAAGGCCATAGAGGTGGTGGACGGATGCACCTTGGTGATGCTTTCTAGCAATCAGTATTAGGACATGATTGTCGGAGAAACCATTTACTTAAGACCGGTCCTATCGCGTGATCTGCGAATAATCTTAGAATGGGAAAACAATCCTGAATTCTGGCCCGTTACCGGAGTGCCCGGCCCGTTTACGGAAGAAGATATTCATCAATTTATTCAACAAAGCAAAAATGTTTTTGAAGACAACCAAATGCGTTGGATGATCTGCTCCAAACGCGATGATCAACCCATTGGGGCATTAGACTTATTTGAGTATGACGCGAACAACAAATCCGTTGGGATCGGAATTTTGATAGCCGATCATCGCAACAGAAAGCGAGGTTTTGCGCATCAAGCCATCGAAATTTTCGCCAAATTTGCAAGTGAATCACTCGGATTGAAAACCTTGCATTGTTTGATTCATGTAGATAATTTACCGAGTATTCAATTATTTGAAAAAGCTGGCTTCTCGCCGAATGGAGCGCAATTTTTCAAAAATAAAAGAGCTTTAAAATTTACGCGTAGTCTTTCATTTTCATGAAAAAATTCTTGATCATCTTAGGTATTCTCGCCGCACTCGTGGTCGCTGCAGTCTACTATTTCCGCAATGCGCAAGTTGCCGTTGGTTATTTTAACGGAAATAAGAAAGTTATTTATATCGAAAAGAGCCTCAGCAAAGAAGAACTGATCGCAGCATTAATGAAAGACTCTATTATCCAAAATCCGGAAGAGTTGGAATTAACCATGCGCCTTAAGCGATTCGAATCCGCCAAGCTCGGCAGATATGTCATTGCAAAAGGCATGAGTTCAGAAAAACTCATTAATATGCTCCGATCAGGCGACCAAACACCTGTTTTGGTATCTGTTGACGGTGTGCGCACGATTTATCAATTGGCCGCAAAACTCGACAAACAACTCCAATTTGATTCCACGGCGTTTATGCAAACCTTGCTAGATAAAAATTTGCTCGATCGCTATGGCTTAAATGAAATGAATGTGGGTACGCTTATTTTCCCTAATTCGTATGAATTTTTCTGGACCGTATCTTGCGAAGACTTTCTAAGTCGCATGGAAAAAGAATATACCAAGTTCTGGACGGCAGAGCGAAAAACAAAGGCGCAAAAATTGGGCTTAAGTGTAGCGGAAGTGGGCGTATTAGCCTCCATAGTGAAAGGAGAAACGGTTCAATTTGAAGAAGCCGGAAAAATTGCGCGCTTATATCTCAATCGACTCGAAAAAAATCAAAAACTTCAGGCAGATCCAACCGTCATTTTTGCCAACCAACTGAAAGGGGTTAAACGTCTCAGGGGTTCTCAATATTTGGAGAATGAAAGTCCGTACAACACCTACAAACATGTTGGCCTTCCTCCAGGCCCGATTTTTTTTACCGAGGCCAAATACATTGACGCCGTTTTAAATGCTCCAATGCATCGCTACATATTTATGTGCGCACAGCCAAATGCAACAGGATTTCATGATTTTACTTCAAGCGATACTGAACACATGAAAAATGCCGCGGCTTATCGTAGATGGGCCAATGAAAATAATATCCACTAAACCTCAAACCATTCGTCAACCACAGATTGTACCTCTTTTACACCAAGGCTCTTTGAAATGGCCTGATCAATGAGGCCTCCGTCTTTGCTATTCAAGGCAAGCGCGCCGGAGTCATTGATTTCTATCACGACCATTTTGCTGCCTTTCGCATTCAATTGCTTCAATTTCTTTTTTAATGCAGAACTTGGATCTGAAAAAAACTTGGATTCAGCAACGAGGACATTGTATTGATTGAGGCCCAATGAAGCGATGGCCTCTTCATGTGTTCCAGCCACATCGCATCGATAACCCAACAACTTGACATTTCTTTGTGCCTTCACTCGTTCTAAATCATCCTGATAACATACCAAGAAGTTGAGTTTACTATTGGGTTTGGAATTGGATGAAGCTTGCATCAATCTATTCGGGCCCACATTTGCTGCAAAACTCAACAGCACAGACAACAATTCTTCCAATTCGATCGGATCACGCAAAATCCCCCTTACGAAACTATGTGTCAAATGCACCCGGTTTTCGTCCGTACTGAGCACGAAAAAAACGGGAGGTTTTTCAAAACTAAATCGGTTGATTAGCTTGATTGCATAGCCATCATCCTTCAGTAAAAAAGCACTATCTGCAATACAAAAATCATATTTCTGTAGCGCTGCTTCTAACTCATCAGCGGTTCCAATGATCGAAAATGGCACAGCATAGACTCCCCAATTGGTGAGCTGCTTTTTGAGCATCGATTGATTGATTTCATCGGAAAGAAACATGGCTGCTTTCAGCCCTTTAAGCTTTGTAATATCCGTAGAGTCTTGTGATGCTGATGATTCAAAAACAACAGTAAACGAAGTTGCCTCGTTCTCGTTTGAGAATCGTCCACCAATTTTCTCGACGAATTTCTTGGTAATATCCAATCCAGATTTATCATTCATTAATAAATGCGAATCGGAAAAGACCGTGTTTTGTTCTGATTTTCCCTCAACGGAAAATTTCAATTGCATCAAGCCTGCATCGGAATTCAGGAGCTCAACACGCAACATCAAATCCGTTTGTTTCAGCACCACTAACCGATAAGACAATACTTGAATAATTGTGTGATGAAGCAATTGTTGGTCCTGCATGAGACTTCCTGGAATGCGGTCTGAAATATCCAAGCCAATGGTGTATTTCCCTCCTCCGAAAATGTTTTGAACTTGTGCAATGGTGCTATTCAAAAAGCTCTTTAAATCGATGACCGATTTATGCGATTGGAACCCATTTGATTCCATTTCTGCAATCATTCTGATGTTCTCAATGAGTTCTTGTACAAAATCAGCAGAAGATTCTAACTGAAAAATGACTTCGCCTTTTTGGCGTTCATTCATCTCACCACGACTCAGTTTGTTTAAAGAATCCTGGAATCCGAACGCCGGGATTCGAAACTGTTGGCTTAAACTAATGAGGCTATCCGCCCAACGTTGACGGACTTTTTGGAATTCTAAAATAGCATCCTCGTAGACTTTCTCTGAGTTCGACAGGCGAACACTAAGTGGCTTAATTGCGATAAAATAAACGCCAAACAAGATCAAAGCCCCCACAACGACCAATAGGAAAAAAAACGTATTTGCAAAAGCTCTCGCTTCCTCGCTCTCTTGGATAATGAGTGCAGTTACATCCCCCATTTTGCTTGCATATTCCTCCAACTCAATAGCCGATTTATTTGCATCAATGGTATTCCAAACACCATTGAGATGCAACATTGCGTTAAGTCTATCATAACTCGATATGAGCAATGGTGAGGTTCTGATGATTTTCTCGGTTAGCTCTTGACTTTTTGTAAATGGAATTTGATACAGTTCATCACCGTTGACTAAGGCTTTTTGGAGGGCCTCCATTTTGCCAATAACCAATTGAATATTCTTTCTCTCAAGACTATCAATGAAGTGTCCTTCACCTTTAAGATTACCTTTTGAAAGCAATGAGATGGCTTCAAAGGCTAAGGCCCGCTGACGGGAGGTAGCCATGATTTCATTTAATTTTTCTTCGGTAATCGCATTGGATTTGTAAATCCCAATCAGGCCTGCCGCAAGCAAAACCATGACAAAAGATACAAATACATAGATCCTAGGTTTCGACGAAAAATTCATAAATCAGCGACGCTGCGCGTCAAGGGTTTTCACAAATATAATGAAAAACCTAAAACGATCTAACTATTTGATTCCTTGAGTCCTAAAAAAACAGACTGAACCTGTTCAATGACAAAGGGTTTGGATATAAAATGGTTCATTCCGGCTTCCATACAATTATCCCTATCCTTATTGGTATGATTGGCCGTCATAGCCACAATGTAAGGCTGATTCTCAGATTGAGCTCTCAGGGTTCGACACGCTTGAATGCCATCCATCATCGGCATTTGTACATCCATAAAAATCAAATCATAGGAATGGGCATTTTGCATTTCAACCACTTCGATTCCATTTGCCGCCAAATCCGCTTGCAATCCCAGGTTTTGAAGCATGTTCTCCAACACTTTTTGATTGACGAAATTATCTTCGGCGATCAAAATACGTAAATGCTGATGTGCCTTCGGATCCCATTCTTCTATCGTATTCATTTCAGATGAAATGGTATCGCTATTTGTGGAGGCTTGAATGGTAAAACTAAATTTTGACCCCACGCCAATTTGGCTTTCCACTTTCACCGTTCCACCCATTAATTCAACCAGCTGTTTTGAAATGGCTAAGCCCAGTCCAGTGCCCCCAAATTTTCGCGAATGTGAGGCGTCTACCTGTGAAAAAGATCGAAAAAGTCGATCCAAGCAATCTTGTGCTATACCGATGCCCGTGTCTTCGACGATAAATTCAAGCTCAACTTTTTGCTCTACAAGTTTGACCAATCGAACGACCAGTTTAACTGAGCCCGTTTCGGTGAATTTGATCGCGTTGCCCAAAAAATTCAAGAGCACCTGCCGCAATCTTAACTCATCAATTAAAACGTAGTTGGCAATCGCATTATCTACATCTATATATATATGTAATCCTTTCACTTGTGCAGTTGATCGGAGTATATCGATAACATCCGTTATGCTTTCACGAATATCCACCCGGTCTTCCTTCAATTCCATTTTGCCTTGCTCCAGTTTAGAGAAATCCAAAATATCATTGATCAATACCATAAGGCTTGCTCCACTCTTTTGTATGGTATCTGCAAATTCCTTTTGTTTAAAATCCAGTTTTGTTTGTTGTAGCAAACTAGCCATACCAATGACACCATTGAGCGGTGTGCGAATTTCGTGGCTCATGGTAGCTAAGAATTGCGCTTTCATCACGGCGGCTTCTTCGGCCTTTTCCTTTGCCGCAATCAAATCTGATCGCATCCGAATTTCCTCCGTAGTATCTCGCACCCGATAGACAAGATAGCGCATACCTTCATTTTCAATTTGACCTATAGATATATGCGTTGGAATCGTATCACCATTATTCTTCACCAATTCCACATCTTGAATCCAAAACTGATTATTGGCCAATCGCGCCAAACCATGCTCAACCTCCGCCGCCGTCAATGGTACTTTTCTCAATTGACCAAAATCTGAATTGAACAATTCATCGACAGAATATTGAAATAAGTCTATTGCCCTTTTATTGATATCGATAATTTCACCCGAGGTATTGGTCAAGAAAATAGCGTTCTCCGTTTTGTGTGAAAGCGCCAACAAGAGGCCGCGATGCAAACGCATATGTTTTACCACTTTCAATTTCGCGGTGGCCAAAAAAAACTCTACCAACCCCGAGAAAAAAGCAATCAATGCCAATGGCTTTTGTTCATCAAAAGTTAGTTCCTTATTGAGCCAAATGGTCAATTGCCAGCACAAACCAACCAATACCAGGTACAAAATAACAGCGTGACGTCTTCGAAAAGAAAGAGAGCACAGGTGCACCCCAAAAACGAGATTCATTAAATAGAGTATCGAGAACTGATTGCATCCGGCCAATATCACAAGGTGGATTGAGTACAATAAAAAATACCATTCCATCCAACGAAAAACGAACGCATTTTCAAAACGCGCACTTTTTCCTATCCAATACGCGGTAATGGAAATGGCAAAACCAAAAGCGATAATGCCCCACTGAAATTGACCGACATGAAAAAGACAAACATAAATTATCGGATTGACCAATGTAAAAATCACACCCACCAAGGCCGTGTTGATGTAGACCTTTCTCGCCTTACCTTCTCTGTTGCCGGAAATTATTCCATACATGAACTATAGGGTTTCAGTATTCAAACTACCTTCGTACGGAAATAATAATAAAAATGTTGCAATTGGTGCGATATCCGCAAGTATGGATTTCACTTGCATTGCTCGTGACGCTATCCATAAATGTAAAAAGTCAGGATGCAGATTCTGTTTCGATGCGTCAACGAAAATTACGAATGGCACTTGTTGGAATCGGTGGTACAACTTCCAGTTATTATTTATTGAATGAACTTTGGTACAAAGATTATCCACGAAGTAAAATGCATTCGTTTAATGACAATGATGAATGGTTGCAGATGGATAAAGTAGGTCACTTCACCACGTCTTATTATCTCGGAAGCATAGGATATCATGCCTTCCAATATGCCGGCTTCAACGAGAACACGTCACTTTGGATAGGCGGAAGTACAGGACTCATTTATCTCACGGGTATTGAATTGCTCGATGGAAAATCTGCACAATGGGGTTTCTCTTGGGGAGATGAAATAGCAAATACATCAGGTACTCTACTCTTCATTTTACAACAAAAATTTTGGAATGATCAACGCGTTGTTATGAAATTTTCCTATACAAATTCATCGTACGCAATGTTGAATCCTGATCAATTAGGTCGTAATTTTCAACAACGCCTTTTGAAAGATTACAACGGACAAACATATTGGACATCATACAACATCGCTTCGTTTATGGCTTCTGACGCGGGTTTCCCGAAATGGTTGAATATCGCAATTGGTTATGGAGCAACACAAATGACGACTGCAAAAAACAGTGTTGATAGTGTTAATAATTTTCAACGCACGCGTGAATTCTATTTATCATTTGATGCAGATTTGAATCGAGTAAGATGGCCGAGGAAGTGGATGAAGACAACAGCGCGAATTTTAAGCTTCATCAAAATTCCTTCTCCAACTTTTGAAATGCGAAGTGACGGAAAAGTGAAAATGCACGCATTGTTTTTTTAGAACAAAAATTTTTGATCTGCGTTACAGTCGATCGAAAACCAAAATAAAAATTTAGAAAACAAATCAACCGTTACTAAAATGAAAACAAAGTCAAAATCAGCTGCAGCTCCAAAGGCTGCTAAGAAAGCCGCTAAAAAAGCCGCTGCTCCTAAGAAAGCTGCTAAGAAAGCTGCTGCTAAGAAAGCCGCTAAAAAAGCTCCAGCTAAGAAAGCTGCTGCTAAGAAAGCCGCTCCAAAGAAAGCTGCTGCTAAGAAAGTTGCTAAAAAAGCAGCTCCAAAGAAAGCCGCTAAAAAAGCTCCAGCTAAGAAAGCTGCTGCTAAAAAAGCTGCTCCTAAGAAAGCCGCTAAAAAAGCTGCTGCTCCTAAGAAAGCTGCTGCTAAGAAAGCTGCTCCAAAGAAAGTTGCTAAAAAAGCTGTTAAGAAAGCCGCTGCTCCAGCACCTGCTGCGAACTAATCGACTTTTATCGACATTAAAAAAGCCTCCGTTGGAGGCTTTTTTGTTTTCTTTAAATTCTACTTTATCTCAATTCCAAACTCACTACCGCGGCAAGGTGATCGCTGTAGCCACCTTTGTAATCATCCCCAGCGTAGGTTCTATTCGGACGAAGAACTCCTTGGCCATCTCTAAACATAACAACATCCTCCTTCACAAATCGAGCACCATCTTCGGTAATATGCCACCCTTTTGGAGAATTCAACCAATTAAACGAAATCAGGAATTGGTCCAAAGCTCCCCATTCTCCTTTATACCAATACGAACCTTCGTGATTGGCATGCTTAGCGGCCATGAGGTTAAACATTTTTCCGGTCTGATCTCCTCTCGCACCGACCACCTCAGTGATGCTCTTGTTATCCGGATGATCATTAAAATCACCCATGCAGATCAAACGCGCGTCTGCCTCATTCTTCAAAACGACATCCATCTTTGCACGAAGCACCTCGGCGGCCTTCATTCTATTTGGTTCAGACTGCTCCTGTCCACCTGAACGACTCGGCCAATGATTGATAAAGACATGCATTTTTTCCCCACCCATTTTCACCTCAGCATACAAGATATCGCGTGTATCTCGATCCTCTGGATTGGGTAATTCTACCTTTAGAAATTCGTACTTCACCACTTCGACAACCTTCTTGTCATAAAGCATCGCTACATCGATGCCTCTTTCATCTGGTGAGTCTTGATGTATAATACCGTACTCAAATCCTTTGAATCCGGGCATCGACAACATATCTTCCAATACGCGGCGATTTTCTATCTCACATAATCCAATAATTTCCGGTAAATCTGGCGACATCATTTTAAACACCTCTATCGTGTGTTCCAATTTCACGCGGTACCGATCCGCCGTCCATTGGTACTTTCCAGTTGGGGTGAAATCGTCGTCGTTGGTCTTCGGATCGTTCTCTGTATCGAAAATATTTTCTACATTATAAAAAGCTATTTCCGCTTTCTTCACATCTGTTTGAATAGATGTTTCTTTCTTCGCGGTGTCTTTACAGGAAGCACTCCAAGTAAAGGTGGCAATAACCAATCCCGCATACAAACTCCATTTTCTCATGATGTTGTGAATTTTTTCGCAAGATGCACAGATTAGGCTAATCTTCTTGTGTTTACATTTGAAATCACGATGAAATTTTTCGCCGCCCTTCTTTTCACCCTTCTTCTGCTCTCCGGTTGCTCGCGCTCCGACAGCGACGAATCCAATGTTTTTCGATACAACGAAAGCAATGGCATCACCTCGCTCGACCCCGCTTTTGCGCGCGACCTCGAAATCATGTGGGCCACAAATCAACTCTTTGATGGATTGATTGAAATGGATGACTCGCTGCATATCCAACCATGCATCGCGCATTCTTGGACCATCTCCCAAGACGGATTACAATACACTTTTCATCTTCGCTCCGATGTGCGCTTTCATCCCTCTCCGCTTTTTGCCGATTCGACCCATCGATTCGTTACAGCAGATGATTTTGTATATAGCTTCAATCGCATTCTAGATCCACAAGTGGCATCTCCCGGAGCGTGGATTTTTGCCTCCGTAGACAGTGTAGCTCCATTCACGGCGGTGAATGATTCCACCCTACTCATCAAATTGCAAAAACCATTTCAACCCTTTTTGGGAATGCTGTCCATGCAATACTGCAGCGTAGTGCCTCACGAAGTAGTCGAGCATTACGGCCAAGATTTTCGATCACATCCTATTGGCACCGGACCGTTTCAATTCGCCTTCTGGTATGAAAACATTGCTTTGGTTTTTCATAAAAATAAAAATTTCTGGCAACGCGATGAAGCCGGAAACGCCCTTCCTTATCTCGATGCCATCAAAATCGATTTCGTAAAAGATATGTCGGTCGAATATCAAGGCCTCCTTATGGATCGCTATGATTTCATGAGTGGAATTCATCCGGCCTTTAAAGATGAATTGCTCACCAAGTCGGGAGAACTCAACGCTGCTTATGCATCAAACATCGCGATGCACAAAATGCCATTCATCAAAACAGATTATCTCGGCATCATGATCGATCCTGCATTGGAAATTAGCAAAAACTCACCTTTGCTCGACGTGCGTATTCGAAAAGCCATTGAATTGGCCATTGATAAAAATGAAATGGTGAAATACTTGCGCAACAATACAGTCGTAGCCGCCAATGCCGGATTTGTACCTCCGGCCTTAATTGGGGCAACAAATAATATTTCAGCATACGATCCGGAGAAAGCGCGACAACTTTTAGCTGAAGCCGGTTTTCCGGATGGAAAAAATTTACCCGAATTGACTATATCCACAACATCCGACTATGCCGACTTAATCGAATACATGCAACATCAATTGGCCAAAGTGGGCATCAGGATTAAAGTACAAGTCATGCAAGGCGGCACCTTTCGAGAGGCTTCCTCGAAGGGGCAATTGCAAATTTTTCGGAAGAGTTGGCTTGCCGATTATCCCGACGCTGAAAACTTTCTGTCCATATTTACTTCAAAAAATTTCTGTCCTTCCGGTCCAAACTATGCGCATTATAGCAATCCGGAATTTGACGTACTCTATAATAAAGCAGTAGCGACTACCTCAGATTCGTTGCGTTCACGCTATTATATAGGTATGAATAATCTCATTGGTCGCGATGTGCCGGTGATTCCGCTGTATTACGACCAAGTGTCGCACTTTGTGAGCAATCGCGTTCAAAACTGGTCGATCAATCCAATAAATCTGATCGATCTGAAAAAAGTCAGAAAGTTGAATTAGCTTTGACCAATCAAACTAGCCGCACTGTGTTAAAAATCGATATGCATACTCATATCATGCCCAAGCATCTTCCCGATTGGACGAAAAAGTTTGGGTATGGGAATTTCATTCACCTCGATCATCATCGTGAAGGCTATGCGCGCATGATGCAAGGCGAAAAATTCTTTCGAGAAATTGAAGAAAATTGTTGGAATCCAGAATTGCGCATCGGCGAATATGCCAAGTTTCAGACACAAGTGCAAGTAGTATGTACCATACCTGTTCTCTTTGCTTACTGGGCAAAACCGGCCGATGGTCTTGAGGTTTCTCGTTTTCTCAATGATGATATTGCAGAGCTGATTCAAACGCATCCGAAGCATTATGTTGGCCTGGCAACCTTGCCGATGCAAGACATTGAATTGGCCGTGCAGGAATTGCATCGCTGCAAAGAGATTGGAATGAAAGGCATTCAAATCGGCAGCAACATCAATTCAAAAAACTTGAGTGAGCCAGAATTTTATCCACTGTGGAAAGCCCTAGAAGAACTTGATATGAGTGTTCTGGTGCATCCTTGGGAGATGATGGGGGAAGATCAAATGAAAAAATATTGGTTGCCTTGGTTGGTCGGCATGCCTGCCGAAACCACCCGCGCCATTTGTTCGCTTTTGTTTGGTGGCATCTTCGAACGCTTCCCGAAAGTGCGCTTCAACTTTGCACATGCTGGGGGATCGTTTATCCCCACCATTGGGCGCATCGAACACGGTTTCAACTGCCGTCCTGATTTGGTGGCCATCGATAATCAAGTACCTCCGCGTGAATACTTCGGTCACTTTTGGGTAGATAGTGCCACGCATGATCCAGAATTATTGCACTATGTATTAAAGCATCAAGGCTCAAAACGGGTTTCGTTGGGAACAGATTATCCTTTCCCTTTGGGTGATTTACATATCGGTCAATTCATCACGGAGATGGGCTTAAGCGAAGAAGTAATAGACGATATTTTCTGCAATGCAGCGTTAGAATGGCTCAATATGAGCAAAAGCGATTTTGTCTAATTACCACTCAAAATTTCCGCTAAAATATTTTTTATTGCCGACTCCATCAATAACGGTCAATTCAAAAAAGTGCTTTCCTGGCTTGATGTAACGTTTATCAAAATAGTACATGAGTCGCGCTGTTTTTGCATCGTATTCCATCAAAGCCCACTCGCCATCAATCTGAGGAATAATCTGATCTACACCAGAAAGTCCATCAGAAATTTTCATCGTAAACATGCCGCGGCCTTTCATCGATGGGGCAAAGTCGACCGAAGTGATCGCCGGATTAATTGTATCCACCATGACGCCAAAAAACCCGAGATAGGTAGGTTCAGCACTAATCCATCCATCTTTCATCACACCTCCTTCCGATGAAATTTTCGCCTTATCCGGATCCCATCTTACCACCACTGCTTTGTTGCGGTATTTTTCGGGAATCACTGTCGCATTGATAGACAGGGTAAACTTGTTGTGAATCGGTTCGTAGGCTGATGCAATTTTATAGGTTGGCGTCAAACTTTTTTCGATGGTCTTGGTCTCTGTGATCGTCAAATCCAAGTCCTCATATAAAGTAAAAGCAGGCATTTCGATTTTAATGCGTTGGTCCGCATAGGCATTGTCCTCTTCCCAATTCCATTTGGCAATGAAATTTTGAGGTGGCGAAGGCTTGGCTTGCGCGTTGGGCAATGCGTGCACATCAAACTTCACCGAAGATTTATTTCCCATCAAGTCTATGACACGATACTCCACGGTGTGTTTTTTTCCATCTTTAAACGTCACGATACCATCGTTAACAAGATTATCATAGATATCCAACGGGTTTCCGGGTAGGCGATACGATCCATGGATTTGGCTGCGATCTTTTTTAAAACGCTCATAAATGGTATGTGCATTCATTGCGCGATTGGTGGCAAAATCAAGTCGATCCATGCGTTGGCCATAGACTTGAATGCCATCTACAAAAAGTTCGATCCGATAGATGCCGCATTTATTGGCGTTACCATTGAGCATGTCGCTGGTGTGAATGGCAAATCCAAAATCGCCATACACAGAAGGTGCGCTGGTGGTTTTTAAAACACAGGCTCCGGAATGGGTTTTAGTTTCGAAACTCAAGGGTACTTTGCCTCCATTCACCGTTGATGTATCGTTCATGGGAACGATCCAGATGCCCATCACTGTCGGGGCAATTTTATCCGCAATTTGGAAACCAAAGAGCATCGGGTTGAGCAATTTTTCGGAAGCTGTTTCACGAATTTCGAAGTGAAGATGCGGTCCGCCACTACCTCCGGTATTTCCTGAAAGTGCTACAACTTCGCCTTTGGTCACAGGCAATTCTTCCGGTGTAGGAAATAGATCTACGCTAAATGATTTGAGCAGATACTGATTGCGTTTTACGTACTCATCGATCTTGGGGGCGTAGGATTTAAGGTGACCGTATAAAGTGGTATACCCATTGGGATGAGTAATGTATAAGGCATAGCCATATCCAACTGGCGACACTTTAATACGGCTCACATAGCCTTCAGCCGCAGCGTAGATCTTGAGACCTTCGCGCTGTTCGGTTTTGATATCAATTCCAGTATGAAAGTGATTGGTGCGCAGCTCACCAAAATTGCCGCTCAGATTGAGGGGAATATCCAGTGGGGAGCGGAAATAATCCTGAGGATAAGTGGTTTGGGCCGAAAGGCTGCATACCAAAATTGAGAAGAATAGAGAAATACCGAGCGCTTTCATACACCTTGCCTTTAATGAATTGACAAAAATCAATCTTTGTTCCCTTTTTTTCGTTAGTGCTTGATTTTGAAATATCAACAGGAAAATTGGATAAATCGTATTATGATTTTTTGACCGAAAGCCTTACATTTGACAACGATATCGCGATTTGGTATCAATCAGATTCATGACTCAAACAGAGATCTTAAAACGAATTGAAGAGAAAATAGCGCTCCTTGGCGAAGCCAAGCGCGATCTTGTCCTTCAATTAGAGCGTTTGAAGGAAGAAAACGCTTCTCTCTATAAGATCAACAAAGAGCTTTTGGGACAAATTGATGAATTGAGCGAAAAGAATCGCGAATTGGAAAATAGCCATTCATTGCAGCCGGCCGCTCAGGAAGACTTCCGAGTAGCCACGAAGCAGAGGATCAATGAATTGGTTCAGGAAATTGACGAATGTCTCACATTGTTGAACAAATAAACGGGCTATGAACGAAGTATCGATCAAAGTAAACATAGCAGGACGCATCTACCCTTTGACAGTAGATAGTTCTCAAGAGCCCAATATTCGCAATGCGGAGAAAAAGATTGAAGAAAGTCTCAACGTATTCCAGCAAAACTACGCCGTAAAAGATAAACAAGATCTCTTGGCCATGGCGGCCTTGCAGGTAGCTTCAGCCCCAGCTCCGGCTCCTGAAAAGATCATCGAAAAAGTAGTAGAACGAGTTGAAGTAGAAGTTCCAGTGACCATGGATGCCGAACTCGCTCAGTTGGAAGCCCTTCTAGACCAGTATCTTTCTTAATCGTCTCTATCCGTTTCCTCACATCCTCACCCCCCGCGTATCAGTGGATACGGGATTGTTTAATTTATTAAAAAACACAACAACATGGATTCAATTTACATGGTTGCTGTTGCGTTGATTGGTGTTCTCATTGGGGCCGGAGCCGCTTGGTTTCTCCTGAATAGTGTGCTGAACAAGAAGAAAGAGAATATCCTCGCAGAAGCATCCAAAGAGGGAGAGACCATCAAGGAGAAAAAAATTCTCCAAGCCAAGGAAAAATTCCTTGAGATGAAAAGCGCGCATGAAAAAGAAGAGCGCGAACGCAACAAGAAAATTCAATCGCGTGAAGACGCTTTGAAAAACAAAGAGCGTGAACTGTCGCAACAAATCGAACAGTACAAACGCAAAGAAAAAGACCTCGAAGGCACCAAGGAAAACCTCAACAAACTGACTGAGGTGAACCAACGCAGACAAGGTGATCTCGAAAAAGCACATCAAAAAGCGGTTTCATTGCTCGAAGACATTGCGAAAATGTCTCCCGACCAAGCCAAAGCCCAATTGATGGAGCAATTGAAAGACGAAGCACGCAATGCGGCCGCTTCTCAAATTCAAGGCATTGTAGATGAAGCCAAACTCAAGGCCAATCAAGAAGCCAAGAAAATTGTTATTCAAACCATTCAACGCACCGCTGTTGAGCATGCTGTAGAAAACAGCGTTTCTGTATTCAATATCGAAAGCGATGAAATGAAAGGACGCATTATCGGTCGTGAAGGCCGTAACATCCGCGCCTTGGAAGCCGCTACTGGTGTTGAAATTATCGTTGACGACACACCTGAAGCCATCGTTCTATCTTGCTTCGATCCGGTGCGTCGTGAAATTGCTCGACTTTCTCTTCACCAATTGGTCACTGACGGTCGTATTCACCCCGCTCGCATCGAAGAAGTTGTAGCCAAAGTGCGCAAAAACATTGAAGAAGAAATCGTAGAAGTGGGTAAACGCACCTGTATCGAGCTCGGCATTCACGGTGTACACAGCGAATTGATTCGTATGGTAGGCCGCATGAAATACCGTTCTTCTTACGGTCAAAACTTGTTGCAACACTCCCGTGAAGTAGCCAATCTCTGTGCTACCATGGCTAGCGAACTTGGTCTTAATCCAAAAGCCGCAAAGCGTGCAGGTCTCCTTCACGATATCGGAAAAGTGCCAGACGATGAAAGCGAATTGCCGCACGCAATCCTAGGTATGAAACTCGCTGAGAAATACGGCGAGAAACCCGATGTATGCAACGCCATCGGTGCTCACCACGATGAAGTGGAAATGAAGACCCTGCTTGCTCCAATCATTCAAGTATGTGACGCTATCAGTGGTGCCCGTCCAGGTGCTCGCCGCGAAGTGGTGGAAGCCTATATACAACGTCTCCGCGATCTCGAAAACCTCGCATTGGAATATCCAGGGGTATCGAAATCATTCGCTATTCAAGCGGGTCGCGAATTGCGTGTAATGGTAGAAGCAGAAAAAGTAACCGACGAACAAGCCGATGCATTGGCCATTACTTTGGCTAGCCGTATCGAAACCGAAATGACCTATCCTGGTCAAGTGCGTGTAACGGTAATCCGTGAAAAACGCGCCGTGGGTGTAGCTCGATAATTCGACAACATAAACTTATAAAAAAGGTGGTCGCTTTGACCACCTTTTTTTTATGCATTTTCTAAAATCGACAGCTCTATTTTCTTCATCAAACACAACTCCTTCATCACGCGCTGCGACCGATCGGGATCTGTCATTAGCGAACCCAATTTGCTTGGAACAATCTGCCACGACAAACCAAACTCATCGACCAACCAGCCGCACATTTCTTCTATCCCTCCCGCTGACAAAGCAATCCAATACATGTCAATTTCTGCTTGCGAGGCGCAATTGACCACCATCGATCCACCGGCATTGAATACATAATCATGTGCACCTGGACCGTCCATCGCAATCATGCGTTGGCCATTCAATTCAAATTCGGCATATAAAACTTTCCCCTCTTCAAATACGCCCACGCCATAATGCATCAACGTGGTCATCGAAGAATTGGGAAAAAGGCGAACATACCTATTCATAGCAGCCTCGGCCTTTCCAAATGCAGATGAAGTAAACAACAACGAAGGCGTAATCGATTCCGAGTCTTGCTGTTTGTTCGCGATCGAAATTTGCCAAGTCACGCCATACTTGTCTTGCAACCAACCATACTGCGCACTCCATGGATGTGCCCCTATCTCAATCAACGCTTTCCCGCCTTGCAACAGATATTCCCAGATAGCTTGCACTCTATCAGCGGATGTGCAATTGACAAAGAGCGACAACGAAGGATTGATCTTGAATTGGGGACCACCATTGAGCAACATAATGCGTTGATCGTTGATATGCAACAATACAACAAATGGATTCTGATCAACAATTTCACATCGATCAAAAATCCCCTGATAAAACGTTGCAGCCTCAGTTGCGTTTTGATTAAACCAAAAGCAAGGATAAATTTCATTCGCCATATGCTTCAACTATGAATGTGATTCTACATATTTTTTGAAATTAAAGAGAATGGCTTGCCACCCTGCGCGTTGCATTTCTACCGGATTCTCTCCCTCTGCATCGAAGTGTTCTATAACGCGCACATGGCTTTCTTCTTGGATAAATTCAACTTCAACTTTTCTACCATCTGGCAATGTATAGTGAATCGCTTTTTGCACATCAATTCGTGTGAAAACGCCTTCAAAATCGAAACCAAAACTTCCATCTTTGGCCTCCATGCGTGACGTGAATTTACCACCAACGCGTAAATCAGACGAGGCATGAGGACAACACCAATCCTCCGAAGCAAAATTCCAATTGACAATTTCTTCGCCAATGGTCCATGCATTCCAAACACGACTCAAATCCGCATTCAACGCGACTTCTACTGTAATTCTTTCCATAAATATTGATTCTTTTTATTTCTCAAATGAACACAATTGCAAATGAAATTCAATCGATCAAAACGTTAAATGTATAGGTACGACAAACTTCGGGTGAATCACGACGTTCATTTTTGTATACATTCGAACTATGAAAAAAGTCGCCATTCTTGTTCCAGAGAGTTCGGTTGTTCAAGCCACTGCAGATCCACAATATTGTTTCAACGCTGTCAATCAATTTTTTCAGATGTCGGGCAAGGAACCTTTATTCGACATTCGTCTGGTAGGAACGCGCTTATCCGTAGAATTGAGCGGAGGAACATATACCGTTCATGTGGATTCGATAATTTCGAATAACGACATTTACGATTTGGTTTTCATTCCAGCAATTTTTGGTGATTTAGACAAAGCACTCGAACTCAATGCGCGAAATATTGCTTGGTTAAAAATGCAACA
Organism: Flavobacteriales bacterium; assembly: GCA_049318685.1. Taxonomy (GTDB): domain Bacteria; phylum Bacteroidota; class Bacteroidia; order Flavobacteriales_D; family Sanyastnellaceae; genus JAIXWP01. The sequence goes on along the minus strand of JBMOFW010000019.1, from coordinate 4,099 downwards.
TGAAAACGGCGCTGAGTTGGCATCTCTTTGTCTCGGTGCTTTTCTTCTTGCTTCCACCGGTTTGCTTGAAGGTAAAAAATGTTCAACTCATTGGGGATTTCAAGAACAGTTTAAAAAAATGTTTCCGAACGTGAATATGCAAGAAGGAAACATAATCACAGAAGAACACCGCATATACTCAAGCGGCGGCGCTACTTCCTATTGGAACCTTTTAATTCATTTAGTAGAAAAATATACCGATCGTGCAACGGCCATTTTGATTGCAAAATACTTTGCAATAGATGTGGAGCGCAACAATCAGTCGCTGTTTGCCATTTTTCAAGGTCAAAAAAATCATCACGACGAGCCAATATTACAAGCTCAAGACCTCATTGAAAATAATATTGACAGTAAGCTAACCATTGAGCAAATTGCAGACAAAGTCGCATTGGGTCGTCGCAGTTTAGAACGCCGATTTAGACAAGCCACCAACAATAGTGTATTAGAATACATTCAACGGGTAAAAATCGAAGCGGCCAAACGACGCTTTGAATTGGGTTCACAAAACATCAATGAAGTGATGCTCGAAGTGGGATACACGGATGACAAAGCTTTCCGAACTACCTTCAAAAAAATCACCGGACTCACACCGGTGGAATATCGTAAAAAGTATCAGCGCTAATCTGCCAATGTGGTGCACCTAAAACAAAGGTCTCACACCGTATATTAGCATCATGATCCGCTCACTGATCATGATGCTTTTTTTATGCGCTGCCGTAAACCAAACCGGTTCAGCGCAAGCTTCATTGCTCAATTTTGAGCACATCATTCCGGAAAACGGATTGCCCGACAAATATGTCAATCGTACCCTACTTGATCATCGCGGCTTTCTTTGGATAGCCACTAAAAACGGCTTATGCAGGTATGACGGCCGCCGTACCGAAGCCCTATCATATAGCATCGATAATGTGAAATATACAGGAGGCAATGTAACTGCGCTGACTCAAGACCAGAATGGATTTATTTGGGTTGTTTGGGAAAATCACCTCATCCGAATTCACTCCATTACGCTGGCCACCGCCGTGCTTGATCCATCCTTTGATGGCGTTGAAGACCCGTATTATGGACAGTTGCTATATTCTCGCAAAACCGGATTATGGTGCGGTGGTGATCGATTTACACAAATCCAAACAGATGAACTAGGACAAATACTGCATATTGAATATTACAACGATACTATTCAAGAAGTGCATAACATCACTGAGTTTCCTGATGGACGATTGGCATTTGCTTGCGAACGGGAAGGCACCTTCATTCTTGATCCAATAACCAGAAAACTAAATCATCACAAACTAGTTGTTCCCAATGCTCTTCCCATGGAATTCAATAATCATCGATGTCTATTGGTGGATCACAACAATGACCTTTGGATTGGAAATTATCATCGTGCTTTTTTCAGATTAAACAAGGATGGCACATTTGATCATTTTGAATTTCAAAAACCAATCGCTGGAGAATTGAGTGCATATAACAACATGGTTCGATCCATTGTAGAAATTCAAAACAGCAATGGAGAATATGAATTATTGCTCGGCACGTATGACTCCGGTTTAGTGCGATTCAATCCAGAAAAAAACACATATACTTTTCACAAAAACGACATCAACATTGCGAGTAGTCTTTGTTTCAACAACATTCGTCATATTCATAAGGATCGCAATGAAAAACTATGGATAGCCACTGCCAATGGATTGGATCAAGTCGATTTCAACGAACAGAAATTTACCTATATCCGTTTCCCCTATCAAACATCCAACACCATTGACAATTGGTGTGTTTCCGTGATACCGGATCAAGACTTTGAAAAAAACGGCACCCTTTGGGCAGGTACTTTCGGCGGGGCTCTATTCCGAATCAATTCGTTTACCGGGCAAGCTTTCACCGAAATGAATTTGCATGATCAAGGTCTTTCCGTGTTGTCGCAATACATCGAATCACCCTACAAACATCACATTGCAGGACTTGACCGATATGTGATTTACAACCAAAAAAAAGGCAAAATAGTTTATCAAGAAAAGTTTAACAATATCGGCGAATTTGGTAATCTTGAACTCAATCAGATCCATGGCATGGTTCACACCCCGGATAGTATCCTTTTCATTGGTAATCCAGTGGGTGTATTCTCTATTCAAAAAAAAACCAATGAGGTGATACATTATCCTGAATTCGGAAGTGTCGCGTTTGATTATTTCATAGACCAGCAAGGCCGAATTTGGGTCGGTCAACAAAACCGCATAACTATTTTTAATCCTCGTTCAAACCACTATCAGCATCTCACCGCAGAATCACAAAACTGTCCGGCACTCGGCGACTATGTCTTCGGTATGTCGTATGATGAAAAACGAAAATGTGTGTGGGCGTGCACTCCATCCGGCCTGAGTCGAATTGACGTCACCACTTTCGAAACACAGCACCTCACCCAATTTCCAAAACAAAATTACTTCGATGTACAAGTCGATATCAATGGCAATGTCTGGTTTTACTCACTCAACGGTCTCACCGGTTATCAGCCGGAAACAGGCAACGCTGTGTTTTACCGCAATCAAGATATGATGTATGCCTCACCAGGTGACTACGCCAAAATCATCCCGTTACCAGACGGACGAATGGTGTTGACCACCATTGGTGGTATTTGTATTGTAAATGCTTCCGATTTGATCACAAATCGCGAAATCGAATTGCCTGTAGAATTCACCTATGTATACAATCAATTCAGCCCGATTGACTTCAGCCAGCCCATTTCCATAGACTATTTCAACAACAGTATTCGTTTGACTTTCGCATGTGTCAACTTCAGCCAAAACAACAATATCCATTTCGAATATTCTCTTGGAGATGGCTCGGGGTTATGGCAAAATATAGGCAATAGCGGAGAAATGACATTTTCCAATCTTCCTCACGACAATTACCAATTCAATGTCCGTGCTGTAACCAATGATGGCCGTATTGTGGGCAAAGCAAGCACGCTGTATTTTTCAATTCTTCCTGCCTACTATCAAACTTGGTGGTTTCGAATTGCTGCTATACTTTTAATCACCGCCATCCTTTTTGGTATTTATAAATACCGAATTCGTCAATTGACCAAACTGCAAATGGTTCGCGACAACATTTCACGTGATTTGCATGACGACATCGGCGCAACACTTAGTTCCATCAACATTACTTCATCGTTGATTCAGCGCAAAACAAAAGACCATCCTGACATGGATCACCTTCTGGGTGGCATGCGTAACGATATTAAACATGCATCAGAAGCGTTGGACGATATTGTTTGGAGTATTCAACCCAAAAATGATACGTGGCCCATTCTTTTAAGTCGGATGCGCCGCTATGCTTCTCAAATTCTCGAAAACAGTCAAATCGCCTACACTATAGACTTTCCTGAATTGGATAGCCAACAACGGATGAAGATTGAACAACGACGTGATGTGTATTTGATTTTTAAAGAAATCGTCAACAATGCAGCCAAACATTCCGGTGCGCAAACAGTCACCATCCGCTTTCGTTTGCATTCAGAAAATCTGGAACTTGAAATCGGCGACGATGGAAAAGGCTTTGATCCGGAAGCCTCCAGTCATCGCAATGGATTGGTCAATTTGAAAGCGCGCGTTGACAGATGGAAAGGCCAATTGATCTTCCAATCCGCCTTCAGTCAAGGCACCAGAGTGACCGTTTTCATGCCACGCGCCTAATGCATATCACCCAAATGGGGGATAAATTCACCACTACGCTTTAATACCTTTGTTATATGGCATATCGCGTCGTCCTTTTCGAAGACAATCATCGCTTAAGAGAATTGCTCCTTCATCTGCTTTCCAGTTATGAGGAGTTTGATGTGGTGGGAAGTTTTGACAATTGTGTGGATTGTGATCAAGCTGCAGTAAGCTTGCGTCCGGACATCGTCGTGATGGACATCGACATGCCCGGGTTGAGCGGTATCGAAGGTGTGCGCATGATTAAAACCGTTCGCCCGGAAACGCTGATTGTTATGCACACCGTTTTTGAAGATGATGAAAAATTGTTTACGTGTTTGAGTGCTGGAGCAAGTGGTTATCTTTTG
>JBMOFW010000018.1:0-23923 GCA_049318685.1 Flavobacteriales bacterium | reverse complement strand
ACCATTGGTAAATGCTCCGGTGACGGTGTCTTTTTGTGGCCCGAGATGTCCGTCACTGCCTAAAAAATAACCGCCAATAACAAGATCAAGTTGTCCAATTTTTCGTTTATGAACAAAGCTCGCTCCTGTTTTCATCGGTGAACCCGACCAGTACTTCGCGCTATCACTTTGTGGTGTACTGAAAACTCCATGAAACAAAGTCACCTTTGTTTCGGGTTTGTCAGTGGGGAATGACGTCCTCATATTGATCACACCACTCAGTGCAGAACTTCCGTAAAGTACGCTCGACGCACCTTTAATGACTTCGATTTGAGCTAAATTTTCAATAGGTAAGAAATCCCAAGTAGGTTTTCCGGCATCACCGCTGATCATGGGCATATCATCCATTAGGATTTGAACTCTACTGCCGGCACCGAAGCTATATCCACTCCCACTTCGAATCTGTGGTTCGTCATCCACGATGGCTACACCGGGAGTTTGCTGTAAAATTTCATCGACTGAATTTGCATTTTTTTCTTCCAATAAGCGGGGTTTAATAACCTCCATGCTCACGGTTACTTCTCCCAAATCTTGTTCAAACTTACCGGCAGAAATAACCACGATATCCAATTCATCCTCATCCGACGAGAGCACAAAATTCCACTCCAAGTCGCTTCCCGAATTAATCATCAACACAATTTGTGATGTTTTAAATCCAGCATACTTCGCTTGGACAGAATACTTTCCCCCTTGAATCTTTACTTCGTAATTTCCATTCATATCACTTTTACTATAGACTATCTCCGCATAGGCCTTCGCCATACTATCCACCAATACAAGGCTTAAATTCACTCCTGGAATACCATTGCCTTCGGTATCTACCGTACGTCCATGTAACCTCGCGTCTTGCGCATGCAGCATCAAGGGAATCGATAGTAAATTCAACAATAGTATGCGCAACAAGCTGACGTATGTCATCTTCATAGGGATGTGATTCATATTAAGCAACAATAAGAAAAAAAAATTCAAAAACACAAACCCCTTATTCTTCACTTCGTGATTTCAATAAAGCACTTTATGCCCAATTCACAACATAACGTTAATAATATCAAGCTTTTAGGGCTGATTGTAACCCAACCTTTCTAAGTTTGGGCACGTAGGAGTGGGTGTTTTGATTACTCACTTAATTATCTACTACTATGAGAAAAAAAATGATCAGGGCTTCCTATTTCTTTAGCGTCATTTTACTAATGATGTTTGGACAATCAACGCTAATGATGGCGGCCGAAGCCAAAACTTCTACTAACTCTTTCAGCCATCTATTAATTGAAAACTGTGGTCAGATTAAATCTGAAAACAACAAAGATCACAACGACATACTTTTTTATGTTCGTTCATCCGCTTTTGCTGCATTTATTTCTTCCGATCGCATTTCATACCAGTTTATTGCAAGTCCTACCGAAGAAGGACAGTCATTCAAGTCACATCGATTTGATCTGGAATTGGTCGGAGCAAACACGCAATTTGATGTCAAATATGGTAAAGTGCTTCCATTCAAGGAACGCATGACGTCAAATGGCCAAACAATTGAAAGCAATTCCTTCGAATCTATTACGATCGAAAATATTTATCCGCAAATTGATTGGGTCATTTATACAACCGCTTCTGGGTTGAAGTACGACTTCAATGTCAAACCCGGAGGTGATCCTTCTTTGATTCGTATTCACTATTCGAATTGCGACAATGTAGAGATGCAAAATGATGGTTCTATTCAAATATCATCAAAGCTCGGATCCATTCGAGAAAATGCGCCTATTTCATTTCAAGGAAATCAATCCATCGATTCTCATTTTCGACTAGACGGACGAGACCTTCTTTTCGATGTGGATCCGTATGATCACAGCAAGACATTGACCATTGATCCAGATGTGTTGTGGTCTTCGTATTATGGCGGCAGCGGTTATGATGAAGCGTCTGCATCCTGCGTGGACTTTGAGGGCAATATTTATGTCGTTGGTTTCACTTCGGCGATCAACACCGTCGCTACTGGTGGATTTCAAAATACCTATGGCGGTGGAAACTATGATGCTTATATCGCCAAATTCAGTATGGATGGTCAACGCTTATGGGCATCCTATTTCGGGGGCAGCGGAAGTGACTTTGGCGAAAATATTGCCATTGACGACGATGGAAATTTAGTCATTACCGGCACATCTAGTTCTGCCGACCTCACCAATGGCGGGGTTGTAACTACTTTTCAAGGAGGTGCTTATGACGCTTTCTATGCCATGCTTACAAGTGAGGGTGAATTTTATCACAGCGGGTTCATTGGCGGTTCTGCAACAGATGAAGGTGTTGATGTAGCCTTTACGGATGCTCAACGATTCTGTGTGCTCGTCAAAACAAACTCAACAAATGTGTCGACAACGGATGCTGTATATCACGGAGGAACAGATATGCTTATGGCCTCTTACTATCTCGACGGCACTGCTGATTGGAGTAAATATGTCGGTGGTGAAAATGACGATGTCCCCTATTGCATGGAAACCATGAATGATGGTTCTCTGCTCATCGGCGGTAGTACAAATTCCCTCACAGGAATTGCCAACAATGGAGCTCAAGGTAGTTTCGGTGGTGGAGATAATGACGGCTCACTTTTTCATATTGATGCTGATGGTGGAGTTTTGTGGGCTACTTATATGGGTGGACCAGCCGACGATTGGATTAATGGCATCACGATAAACAATACGGGTCAGGTTTTCGTTGCTGGAAGCACATCATCTACCAGTGGTATCGCTACACCCAATGCCTTTCAAACCGACTTAGCGGGCGGGGAATATGATTCCTTTATAGCACAAGTCGGAGACTATGGCGTTAAAGACTGGAGTTCTTACTTCGGTGGTGAAGGGGACGATCGCGGAGTGGGCGTAGCTTATGATGAACTAGGAAATATCTATCTTGGCGGAACAACCACTTCTTTAACCAATATTGGTGCAAGCGGTTTTCAAAACCAAATTAGCGGAGGTGTTGACCTTATGTTCGCTTACTTTGATTCGTTGGGTGTAAAAATTTGGTCTTCTTACTATGGCGGAATCAATGATGAAAACATGAATCATTTGGCTCCTGATGAAAATTCAAAAGCAGTATTCTGTGGAACAACTAGCTCACCTGCCGCGGCTATCAATGGTTGGGAAACCATTTATTCAGGAGCTACAGATGGCTTTTTTGGCAAAGTACAAGATTGTGCAAACCCTTATGTGACCGTTGATATTCTTGGAATGGAATTTTTCTGTGAAGGGGAAAGTGTAGGATTCAGTGTGGGAGGGGCGGATAGTTTTGAATGGAGCACTGGTGATTCGCTTACTGTTATTTCAGTGGATACAACCATGTTTGTTTATGCCGTGGGCACAATCGCAGCGACGGGTTGCAAAGGCCGATCAAATGCGTATTTTGTTGAAATGCTGCCGGCACCAGAGGTTTCTGCATTTCCGGAAGGTGACACCGAATTCTGCGAAAATGGATCGGTCGTCCTCACAGCCGACTCTCCGGACCAAGACATTACATTCACTTGGAGTACCTCGGAAGCCGCTGAATCAATTACTGTAACTGAAGAGGGCTCTTACACTGTCAACGCCGAAGCCCCCAACGGATGCATCAGCACTAGTGATCCAATTGAAATTACCATTCATGAACCGTCTGAAGTACTGGTCGCGATCGCTGATGAAACCGCATGTATCTCTGAAGATTATGTTCCTATGATAGCACTTCCCACTGGAGGAACTTTCGTTGGAACAGGGGTTGACGGAACACATTTTATTCCTGCCTTAGCTGGAGGTGGTACCCATATTATACAATATGTCTATTTGGATGAAAATGGTTGTGAAACTGCCTCCGAAGAATTGACGATTGAAGTGCTTTTTGAAACCACCATTCTCTTTGTAGATGACAACGATATGTGTGTAAATGATGCTCCGGTAGGAATGACAGGATTTCCCGAAGGGGGCTATTACACCGGTCCAGGCGTATCCGGAAATATGTTCTATCCAGAAATTTCTGGTCCTGGAAATCATACTGTTTCGTACATCTATAATGACGCCAATGGTTGCGCTAACCGCGCCGAGCAATTAATTCATGTAGATGCTTGCAATGGCGTCGGTGAATTTGAGAAATCCAACGTAAAACTCTATCCGAATCCTGCAGCGGATGTGGTATACTTTGACTTAATGTCGTGGGAGCCCAACGCATTGCAGATATTCAATGCCATCGGACAAGAGGTTCGATTCGAGACGTTGTCCAAAGAAATAAACACCGTGGATGTAAGTGAACTTACTCCCGGTCTATATACTATAGTGTTTGTTAAGGAACATGAATCGCGCGTGACGCAGTTTATGAAACACTAGTACCCCGATCATCGGGATTTGGTTTTGGTTAAAAAACCGGTAGAAAACGATCTACCGGTTTTTTTTATGCCCTTCATTTTGTCACTCATGCGTCCATTTTGAACTCCGTGTATTCTAGGCTAAAAATCTTTATTCCTGATTATTGTTATTTTGTAACCCTCGTTCTGTTTTCTATTCCTTTTTTAACACGTTTTCTGCGATTATTGTTAATGTCTAAATGCGCTATAACCCTTGTAACTCGCGGGTTTCAACAACAGTATAAGAATCACCATCCGTTGCGAAACGTTCGGCTCTTGATTACAACTTTTTGATTACTTAAATGCTTCAGGCGATGAAAATTTTTTCATTCATGCCGGCAGTTGTGAGCATGATGTCCATCATCATGCTCACCTCTTGCCAAAAGGAATTTGTCCGTCCGGAACCCGTTGTGGAAATTCCAAAGGCTCCTTACATTCCCGATTCACTTACCATTAATTTCATTTGGGCCCAACCTGATGCGTCGTGGGGAACTATGGTTGGGGCTCGCTATGAAATTAGAGACGTGAATGATTCTCTCCTTGTGGGCGGTGTAGACATCATGACACCCAATGATTCTCTCTTTCAATGGTATCCCTCCATTCATCTTAAAAACGATCTTTATCACCTTTACATCAAAAGTCCTACCGGCCAATTGCTCGCCTCAAAAGAGTTGCATTTTGATGAATCTGGATATAACGACGAATGGTTTGTTGGTGATTCTCTTTTTAATTATTACATGCAAATTTCTTGGAAAGAAGAGCACATCGATTAAATTACAAAAAAAATTCGTACCTTTAGATGCATACGTTTCTTACACTATATGCCGAGCCAAAAAGATAGCGAAACACTCTCTGATGATAATCTTACAAATCGACATTTCGATTTGCCAGAACCGGAAGTTGATTTGAATGCTTTAATTGCGATGGTTGAGGATTTTCCTCAGCCATTGTTTCGTTTAAATCCAATTGGAGAAATTATCTATACCAACTCTGTCGGCAAAGCGATTACGCAGGTCATTGTAAAAAAACAGGTCGTTGAGGTCAGCACTTTTTGGAAACATTTTATCGCTTCTATTCCTCAGCCTTTCCAAACGTCTCAAGTCGAAATAGAGACGAATGATCAAATCTTTGTTTTTACATGTAAATACCAACATTCCCTTCAAGAAATCCATGCTTACGGCCAAGAGGTTAGTGACCAACGCAGCCGTATGAATCGATTGATCTCTTCCTTTAGTGCCTTCAATGCAGCCATATTGCTCGAGGATCAGGACCGTCGGATTGTGACCGCAAACAAAGCGTTTGTAGACATGTTTGGAATACCTGTTCATCCCGATTTCCTCGTGGGGCAGGATTGTTCGAATTCAGCGGAAGAAAGCAAACATTTGTTCAACAATCCTGAACAATTCGTCTTGAGAATTAATCAAATTCTTACAAAAAAAGAATTGGTGCTCAATGAAACGATCCATTTCGCCGATGGACGCATAGCTGAACGCGATTACATTCCTTTGTTTATTGATGGCGAATACAATGGTCATCTTTGGAAGTATAGCGATATCACAGCTCAAAGGAAAGCAGAACAAGTATTGTCGAACCGCGAAAAGAAATATCGTGGCATTATTGACAATTTCAAATTGGGTTTATTAGAAGTCGATAAAGAAGGAATTATAATTAGTTGCAATGGCGCTTTTGAAAGCATGAGTGGCTATCAAAAAAGCGAATTACAAGGAATTGATCCTGTGCAGCTGCTCCTTCCTGAAAATGAGCGGTCGGCGATGATGACCAAACATAAAACACGAGAAAGCGGAGTTGAAGATGTATACGAGCTTCCTGTTTTAAATAAAAGTGGTGAGCGCAAACGGTGGCTTATCTCGGGAGCTCCGTTGATTACAGATAATGGTGAAATCATCGGTTCTATCGGAATTCATTGGGACATTACCGAAATCAAGGCACTCGAGCAGGAATTGATCAAGGCGCGACAAAAAGCGGAAGAATCCTCTCGCACCAAGGCAAAATTCCTCGCGAATATGAGCCATGAAATTCGAACTCCATTGAATGGCATTATGGGGATGATCGAACAAATGACTTTCACCAATTTAGATGATCAACAAATCAAATATCTGGATGTAATCAAAACCGCATCAGAGACGCTCTTGACTATTATCAATGATATTCTAGATGTCTCTCGCATTGAATCGGGCAAATTTGCCATAGAACATATTCCATTTTCTATTGTCGACACGGTGACTAAAACAATAGACTTATTAGAAACCAAAACGAAAGAACGCAATAACAAATTAACGTACTCCATCGATGCCAAACTCGTTCAAAATTATTTGGGCGACCCACATCGAATCAATCAAATTCTATTCAATCTCGTAGGAAATGCTATCAAGTTTACAGAAAATGGTTCCGTCGATATTCATTGTGACCTGATTCATCGCCGTGATGGTAAAGACGATGTGCGTTTTGCCATCAGAGACACGGGAATTGGCATGGACCGCGATTTCATTCAGCGTTTGTTCACCGAATTCGAACAACAAGACACTACCATTGCCCGGAAATACGGTGGTTCAGGACTTGGACTTTACATTACCCGAAATCTTGTTCAGCTAATGGCCGGGCGCATGCGCATTGACAGTGCTAAAGGCATCGGCACATTGGTTGAAATTACATTAACTTTAGAACAATCCAATTCTGAGATTGCGCGCAAGAAAGAAATTGTTACCAATACAGAAGCGCTACGTGGCATCGAAATTCTCATCGCGGAAGACAATTATCTCAACCGCATAGTTATTCGGACTGTTTTAGAGAAATACGGGGTAATCATTGAAGATGCCGAAAATGGAAAGGACGCTATCGCAAAGCTAAAACAACGCCATTATCACCTCGTTTTAATGGATGTCGAAATGCCGGAAATGAATGGTATTGATGCGACACGTTGGATTCGAACACATTTACACCCAGAAATAAAAATTGTCGGACTAAGCGCAAACGCCCTCTCAGAAGAGGTCAATAATTGCCTCAACGCGGGAATGAATGATTACTTAGTCAAGCCATATACTGAAAGCGAATTGCTCAACATAATCTTGAAATGGAGTCAGCGGGAACTCGTTCACGCTTCCAATGAAGCGGACCTTACCAAACTTCGAGAGTATGTTGGTGGAGATGAAGAGTTGTTGCGCAGTGTGATTGAGGCGTACTTGGAGTTTTTACCAGAAAGTATAAATAAGCTTGAAAAAGCCCTTCTTCAAAATGATCCAGACGCATTGTGCAATGAGCTGCATCAAATCAAGCCCAATTATGAAAATGTACGCATTGGTCCGGTCAACAGTACCTTCAATGAATTGTCCAATCTTATCAAACTTAAAGGCTTGGATGAAGCTAACATTCAAACCGTTAAACAACTTATTATTCAAGGTCATACGCTACTTGAGCATTTTAAATCCTACCTTAAAAAACCAGAATAACGCTACTCATACCCGAAAAACCGCCTTCTGTGTATCAGAACAGTTGTCTCTTTCTCACTCACTTTACCTTTACACGCTACTTAAATCAACTAATCATGTACGGACTCGTTAACAAAGCCATCAAAGGCTTCGTCGTTAAGTCATTCGACGAAGAAACTTGGGTGAAAATTTGTGATCACGCAAAATTTGAAGACTACGATTTCTTGAGTTTTCAAAGTTATCCTGACGACTTAACCTATCGTCTTGTTGGATCTGCGTCGGCACTGCTCAATATGAGTCAAGAAAGCATACTTGAAGCTTTTGGAGAATATTGGATTCTATATACGGCATCAGAAGGCTATTCTGATATGCTTTCGGTTTCCGGATCAACATTTCCCGAATTTATAGGCAACTTGGATATGCTTCATTTCCGAGTAAGCAATATTATGCCTGAATTGCGACCACCCATGTTTACCAGTCAAATGATTGATGAACGTTCGCTCGTATTGCACTATGCATCAGACCGTCCGGGTTTGACTCATATGGTGATTGGTTTGCTACGCGGTTTGGGCAAACGTTTCGACTTAGAAGTGGATGTATCAATGATAGAATCAAAAGCAACGAATGGCGAGAATGATAGGTTTATTGTAAAATGGTGAATGATCAAATAGAAAATAAAATTGATTTCAGCGACATCGCTCCGCTAATTCCCTTCATGATGGCCATTGGCCCTAGCGGAGATATTGTCTATATGGGCCCCTCTTTGCAAAAATCACTGGGCAGAGATCTTTCCGGTTTTCATGTCGAAGATGGATTCCAATTTCTTCGTCCTGGTAACTGGCAATCACTACCGGAGGCTGACTTACATAAATACATTCTATTTCTGAAAGAAAAAGGTACCGAACTTTCTTTCAAAGGGCAAGCATTGAAAATTGAAAACCAAATCACCATTATTGCCCTCAACCCGTTATTATCTGCAAGCACTCAAATCAAAGATTTCAATTTATCGATTGGTGACTTCCCCGTTTATGATACAATCGCTGAATATCTATTTCTGCGTCAAACCAATTCTAACGGATTGCGTGAAGCTGCATTATTGAATACCAATCTCATTTCAAAAAACAAAGCACTTGAAAGTGCGCGCATTGAACTATCCAAGATAAATGCCGACCTGGAACAAAAAGTGAGTGATCGGACACGAGAGTTACATGTGCAAATGAAATCGCTTGAGGAATCGAAACTTGAAATTGAAAAAAAATCTGCTGAACTCCAAGATACACTAGAAAAACTTAAACGCGCTCAATTCGAAATTATCGCGAAAGAAAAAATGTCCATGCTTGGCCAATTGGTATCGGGAATTGCGCATGAAATCAATACGCCACTTGGATCCATTAAGGCCGCAGCGTACAACCTAAATTTCACCATAGAGTTCTTGATGTCGAATGCCGCCACGAGCATTCCAAAAGAACAGTTAAACGCCGTTCGCGAACTTTTCATTGCCGGCGAACGGAAAGACTTTTTGCCCAACGAAATTTTCGATAAAACACGCCTTTTCGCAGAAGAAATTAAAACCAACTACCCCTCCATTCCAAATGTCTCTCTATTTGCTTCCAAAGCTCTGAATTCAGGTATCGACAATATTCATCATCCGTTCATCGCATACATCATTCCTCTCGATGATCGCAACCTGTTGCTTGATCTTACTAGCGAATTGCATCTATTGTATCAAGGACTCAATACGATTCAAATTGCCGCCGAACGGGCATCCAAGGTAGTTACTGCATTAAAAACGTACGTTCATACAGATATTCATGAGTCGTACTCGGTATTCAATATTAAAGAACAAGTCGATTCAGTGCTTCTTCTTTTCATCAACGCCACCAAAAGAGGTATTCAAATCCAAAATAAAATTTCGTCAGATATCAATTTTAACGGAAGTGCAGATCAGTTAACCCAAGTATGGACTAACTTACTCAGCAACGCTATTCATGCTGTGAATCAGCAGGGGAAAATAGAACTCAATTCTTCGGTGTCCAATGGCTGGCTTCAAATTGAAGTCAGCAATGACGGACCGCCCATACCCGAAGAAGTCCGTGCACATATTTTCGAACCTTTCTATACCACCAAAGAGCGCGGAATTGGGACCGGCCTTGGTCTCAACATTATTCACAAAATCATCGAACAACATGGCGGTACCATTTGTTGTGAATCTGATAATGGCCTTACTAAATTCATTGTAAAACTGCCTTTTGCAGAATAGTCCTCTCCTTATTCTATGAAAGACAATAGCGACAAAAAATACATTTTAGTGGTGGATGATGAAGCCATTATACTTCGTGTTCTCCTACATCATCTAACCCGATTCCTTCCTCCTGAAATCGAAATCATTACAGCCATGTCAGGCGAAGAAGCACTGTCACGGTCACAGATGATTCTGGAAGAGGGTGGACGCATTGTTTGTGTTATCAGTGATTATCTCATGCATCCCATGCGTGGAAGTGAACTGCTGATAAAACTCAATGAAACAATTCCCTGTGCAAAAAAAATACTCCTCACCGGACAGGCCGATCTTGACGCGGTAAGCGAAGTGCTCAAACAAATTCATTTGTTTCGATACATTTCTAAACCATGGGAACCAAGCGATTTGGAAATGACCGTCTCCGAAGCCATACGCATGTATGACTTCGAGTTTGAATTGCGCAATCGCAACAAAGAACTCGAAACTATTCAGTTTTCTTTAGAAGAAAAAGTGATCGAGCGTACAAAAGAATTGGAGCAACGAAATCTTGAATTGCAACAAGGATTGCAATATGCTCGCTACATTCAGGAATGTCTCTTAACAGATACGTCAGAATTCGGCGCTCACCTCAAAAACTTTCACATCTATAATAAGCCTTTGGGTGAAGTCTCTGGTGACTTTGCCTGGTGTCGTGCGATTGATAATAAACTCCTGTTGGCTGTGGGTGATTCTACTGGCCACGGTCTAGCCGGTGCGCTCATTACCGTCATGGTATCTGATATTTTGAGTGAAAAAACGGCTAAAGGCGAACTTGCCGGTTCTCTCCGTGATATCATTTCACAAGCTTTGAACACCTTGAGAAGTCGCATTCAACGGAATGTGATTTATGGCGAGCACGCTCCGGCAATTGACCTGGCTATAGTCTTGATTGAAAAAGATTCCCAAGAAATGGAGTGGGCCAGTCTCAACAGCAATATTATTCTAGTTGACGAAAACAATCAAACTGAAATTCTCTGCAAGACACACGGATTCCTTCATTTGCCCAATTTCGAAGATAAAATACTCCACGGCCGTGCAAATATTCGCGATAAAAAAGTGATTATGCTCACGGATGGTATTTACGATCAAATAGGTGGTGAAAAAAACAAGCGCCTCAAGCTATCTGGTCTAATTCAAAAGATAGAACAAGGCGAAATATTCAGTGAAAACAGCTGCAACATCGAAGAATCTCTTGCTGCTTGGCAAGGAGAAAACGAACCCACCGATGACGCTCTCTGGCTTTGCTTTCGCGTTTAGTGTTTGAAGTGACGCGTACCCGTCATGTACATGGCCATGCCGTGAGCATTGCAATAGTCCACTGACAATTGATCCTTGATTGATCCACCCGGTTGGACTACCGCGGTAATACCAGCTTTGTCCGCTATTTCAACACAGTCAGGAAAAGGAAAGAAAGCATCACTCGACATCACAGCACCATTCAAATCGAATCCAAAACTTTGTGCTTTTTCTATTGCTTGGCGCAGCGCATCTACACGGGAAGTTTGCCCAGTACCACCAGCACATAATTGGCCATTCTTTGCCAAGATAATGGTATTGCTTTTGGTGTGCTTCACGATCTTATTTGCAAAAATCATATCCGCAATCTCCGCTTCTGTCGCCGATTTCGTGGTCGCCAATTTAAAATCTGCCACTGTCTCAGTCTTGGCATCCTTATCTTGAAATAACACACCGTTCAAAATGGTACGAATCTGCGTTTTCGGAATGGCCGTCTCTTTGCGAACGAGAATAATACGATTAGCCTTAGTTTGCAGTACTGCCAGTCCTTGTTCATCGTAGCCAGGTGCGATGATTACCTCACAAAACAACTCATGAATCTTCAGCGCTGATGCATGATCAACCGGTTTATTACAAATCAATACTCCGCCAAAAGCAGACACGGGATCACCCGCCAATGCCGCTTCATACGCCTCTAAAACCGTTGGGCGCGTAGCTATTCCGCAAGCATTGTTGTGTTTCAAAATGGCAAATGTTGGGTCGCTGTCTTTAAATTCATCGATCAAATTCACGGCTGCATCAACATCCAACAGATTGTTGTAGCTCAATTCTTTTCCATTCAACTTATCAAACAGAGCACTCATATCACCATAGAAAACTCCGCGCTGATGCGGATTTTCACCATAGCGCAAACTTTCTGAAGTCAACTCAGAAACCTTCAATGATCCAAGTTCTTCACCCAAGAAATACTGATAGATTTTCGAATCGTAATGAGACGACACATCAAAAGCATGACGAGCAAAAACACGACGTTGTTCTTGCGTTGTAGAGCCGTCATTATTTTTTAAAAATTCCAACAATTGTCCGTATTGCGCCTGTGAAGGAACAATCACTACATCATTGTAATTTTTAGCAGTGCCACGAATCAGGGAAATACCACCGATATCAATTTTTTCAATAATATCTTCGTGGGAAGCACCCGAAGCCACCGTTTTTTCGAATGGATACAAATCCACAATCACACAATCAATCGCCGGTATTTCGAATTGAGCCACTTCTTTCAAATCTTGAGCATCATCCCGGCGATGCAAAATTCCCCCAAATATTTTCGGATGCAATGTTTTTACACGTCCACCTAAAATCGACGGATAGCCAGTCAATTGTTCCACAGGAACAACCGGAATGCCCAATTTTTCAATAAAATCTTGAGTGCCCCCAGTGCTGTAGATTGTAATACCCAATCGATGCATTTCTTGAGCGATAGGCTCAAGTCCAGTTTTATCAAATACTGAAATAAGGGCGGAGGAAATTTTGCGCAAACTCACGGTAAAGGAAAATTGAATTTGCGCGCAAATGTACGATGACTATTCTTTTTTCTTCTTGATAATATGCGTGTAACCCACGAGAAAAATATAATCAAGACTTGGAACGCTACTCACGAGGTCTTTTTGAATCAGATATCCCACGGAAATTAAATTGCGCTTATTGAGCTTTCGCTCCACTTCGATGGTTGCTCTCCAATTTTGCCAAACCAACCCCCCTTCTGCTTCTCCATCATGAAAAAACTCCCATCCTGTAGAAATATCCGTTTTTTTAATTTTCGTGTACTTTATGGAAAATTTGTTGCGCAATACAGTTTCAAAATCCGGATCACTATCTGAAAAATTGCCTTGAAGCGTTTTTTGATACCGAACGGCATACCCCAATGTCCAATTTTCGAATTTGTATTTATATCCCAATTCGAATTGCAGACGCTGACGTGTTTGGAAATAGTCCAATTTATTGCGCTGTCCAAACCGATACGTAGCTGATGCGCTGATCCGTTCGCTCACCTTATACGATCCGCTCAACTCTCCGAACACATTCCCCACTCGCGAAATATTCTCTTCAAAGCGCAACTCAGGGGCCAATTTGAGTTCAATCCGTTCATTAACTTCATACTCGAAGGTGGCACCGCTCCACAAACCCAGGTCCTTTTCCTGAGCATGCACTAGGGTACTCCATGAGACCGTCGCTATGAAAATGAGCTTACGGAACATCGTAGATGGTCATCGTTTCGGCTTCAACGGATTGACCTTTGTCTTGAATTTCAATTTCTTGTTTCACCACCATCTTCTCGATATCCACACCACTGGTACCAGTATTGTCGTTGCTGTAGACATAAATCGTGTATTTGCCCTTGCGCAAGTTGCGAAACTCAAACTCTCCATTGTAATTGGTTAGAATCCGATCATCAGGAGAAATATTATCACCATAGACAATATAGACATCCTCGTCAGCCGCGGCAACGGTATACTGTGTTGTGGCAGGATTGGAAAGAACCAACCTAAACTCTTTATTCACCGTGCCTTTGATGCTGGCTGTGCCGCCTTCACCAGGATCCTTTTCACACCCACTCAGCGCCAAAGCAAAAACTAGAATGCCAATCAATTTGAGTTTCATCATCAATTATCCGAGGTTATGATACACTGCTTGAACGTCATCGTCTTCCTCAATTTTTTCAACCAGTTCGAGAATTTCATCTACTTGCGCTTCTGTCAATTCGGCAAATGAGTTGGGGATGCGCTCTAATCCGGCTTTGGTCACCGTAATGTTTTTTTCTTCAAGACCTTTCTGCAACTTACCAAAATCGGCATACGCAGAGTAAATCACTATTTCATTTTCATCCACCTCCATACTTTCTAGACCAAAGTCAATCAGTTCCAATTCCAACTCTTCATAATTGGGCAGATTTGCTTTGTCAATTCGAAACACACCTTTACGTTCAAAAATGAAACTTAATGAGCCGCTATTTCCCAATTGTCCGCCGTTTCGGTTGAAATACATGCGAATATTCGCTACCGTGCGGGTCGGATTATCGGTGGCTGTTTCCACGAGAATAGGCACACCATATGGCCCGTATCCTTCATAAACCACTTCTTCATAGTTGGTGGTGTCTTTCGATACCGCGCGCTTGATGGCTGCATCCACACGATCTTTGGGCATATTCACCCCTTTGGCATTGGCAATCGTCTGACGCAGGCGCGGATTATATTCCGGATCCGGACCACCAGCCTTCACTGCCATGGCGATCTCTTTCCCAATGCGGGTAAAGGCTTTCGCCATTTTATCATAACGGGCAAACATCTTGTGCTTGCGTTTCTCGAATATACGTCCCATAAAAAATGTACTTTATTTCTAATCCGCAAACTTAATTCGTTTCCTTTCTATAAAAAAGCATTTACGTCTCCTTTACATTTGCAGTACTATGTTTTTGGAAAATACCCTCAATCGTGGCAGAAAACAAGGCTGGATCGAAGTCATCTGCGGATCCATGTTCTCGGGCAAAACCGAAGAACTCATCCGCCGACTTCGTCGCGCCGAATTCGCCAAAATGAAGGTGGAAATCTTCAAACCTAAAATCGATGTGCGGTATAGCCAAGAAGACGTCGTTTCGCACGACCGCACCGCTATTCGTTCCACCGCCATTGAACATAGCTCCCAACTTCTCATTCTCGCCTCAGATGTGGAAGTCATTGGGATTGATGAAGCTCAATTTTTTGATGACGGATTGCCGGAAGTCTGCAATCAACTGGCCAATCAAGGGGTCCGTGTGATTATCGCCGGACTCGATATGGACTATCTAGGACGGCCATTTGGACCCATGCCACATCTGTTGGCCATCGCCGAATTTGTCACCAAAGTGCACGCTATATGTGTTAAAACCGGCCACTTAGCGCATCATAGCTACCGGGTTACTGAAGGCGACAACTTGGTCCAATTGGGTGAAAAAGAAAGCTATTTACCCCTTTCTCGAGAAGCATTCAACGAAGCTATGAAACATAAAAAATGAGTTTCGCTTACACGTTCACCCAACTCGCTGAGGTCATCAGTGCTAGCGAATTTCAAGTCGTTCGTGATGATCGCGTGCGTTCTTTCTGCACAGACACACGAAAACCAACCGCCACCACTGACACCGTTTTTGTAGCCATTTCTGGCTCCCATCACGATGCACATCGTTTCATTCCTGACGCGTACGCATTGGGTATTCGCTCTTTTATCGTTGAAAAAAAAGACGTGCTTTCAACCTTTAATGACGTCAATTGGGCGGTGGTGACCAATAGTCTTTTAGCATTTCAAGAAATTGCTGCGTTTCATCGTCGCCAATTCAATATTCCGGTTATTGGTATCACCGGCAGCAATGGCAAAACCATGGTCAAAGAATGGCTCAACCAACTCCTAGCAGACGAATTTACCATAGCACGGAGCCCCAAAAGCTACAACTCTCAAATTGGTGTAGCATTGTCTGTACTTGGTTTGGAGCAGGCACACTCATTGGGTATTTTCGAAGCCGGCATTTCGCTGCCTTCTGAAATGGAGCGCCTTCAATCGATCATTCACCCCACGCTGGGTATTATGACCAATCTCGGTGAAGCGCATTTGGAAAATTTCCCAGACAGCGCGGCCTTGGCCCTCGAAAAACTCGATCTTTTTAAAGAAACTCCCATCATCATCGCTCCCGGCGACAATCCTATTCTCAATGATGTGATGGTTCATAAACTCCATGAACATCGCATTTTAACTTGGGGCCAACTTGCCCATTGCACCTTGGTCATAGAAAAGATAGATTGCGCTGGAGAACACACACACATCCGATATCGATACCAAGAGATCACCTTCGAAATAGACATTCCCTTTGCTGATAAAGCTTCTATCGAAAATACTTCTACGTGTGTGTTGACCATGCTTCATCTCGGCTATTCACCAGAAGTGATCAAACTACGTACAACGCGCTTGCATCCAGTAAGCATGCGTTTGCAACTGATTGAAGGCACCGGAAATTCAACCCTTATCAATGATGCCTATAGCTCTGACATCAATTCATTGCGCATTGCGCTAGATTTTTTGGTGCGTCATGCGGGATCTAAAACTATCAGCGTCATTCTGTCTGATATTGTGCAAAGTGCCACACCAGAACATGAGCTTCATCATAGCATTGCACAATTGCTTCATGAACATAAGGTGCAACGAATCATAGGCATTGGCGAGGGTTTTATGAGAAACACAACGGTATATCGCCTTTTCAACCAAGCCACATTTTTTCCATCCACAGAGGGGTATCTCGAATCTTGTAAACCGAATGATCATTCGGGTGAGATTGTGTTGGTAAAAGGAGCGCGCGAATTCAAGTTAGAGCGCATCATCGATTTCCTTCAAATTCATACCCATGAAACAGTATTGGAGATTGATTTGAATGCCATGCGTCACAATCTGGTCTTCTTCCGAGAAAAACTTGCCCCATCTGTCAAATTGATGGTGATGGTAAAAGCTGCAGGATACGGTGCAGGTGCTAGAGAAGTCGCTGAGTTATTGGAATTCAACAAGGTCGATTACCTCGCAGTGGCCTACACAGACGAAGGTGTTATGTTGCGTCAAGGCGGTATTTCACTACCCATAATGGTGCTCAATGCTGAACTTACAGGGCACCAAGCATTGATTCGACACCGCATCGAACCTGTTATATTCTCACAACGCTCATTGCTGTCATTTGTAGATGCCCTTAAAGCTTCCCATTTTCAAGGTTCATATCCTATTCATATCAAACTAGACACGGGAATGCACCGTTTGGGATTTGTGGAAGGAGAATTAGAAAATTTATTGGATCAACTCCATTCATTTTCTGAAGTGAAAGTGGTTTCTGTATTCACTCACTTGGCAGCATCAGACGCACCCAACCACGATGATTTTACGCGCACCCAATTGTTTTCTTTTGAAAAAATGTGTGCTACAATTCGCACCGCCTTGGGATATGACTTCATGCGTCACGCTGGAAACACCGGCGCCATACAGCGCTTTCCAGAGGCCCACTATGACATGGTAAGGCTCGGCATTGGTCTTTATGGAATTAGTGCATTCGCAGAAGAGCAAACCCAATTGAAAAACGTATCAACGCTAAAAACGTGCATTTCTCAAATTAAGCAGATCAAATCAGGAGAAAGCATTGGTTACAATAGAAAATATATTGCTCCAAAAGACATGACCATAGCTACCATTCCTGTAGGATACGCCGATGGATTGCGCCGCACTTTGAGCAACGGAGTCGGCGAGGTGTTTATTCAAAATTCATCCTGTAAAATCGTTGGCAATGTGTGCATGGACATGACCATGGTCGATGTCTCCGGAATCTCTGCTCAAGAGGGTGAAGAAGTCATTCTTTTCAATTCAGCCGAGCGATTGATTGCCTTTTCCGATCGCTGTGAAACTATTCCATATGAGGTGTTAACATCTATTCCTGCCCGTGTTAAAAGAGTATATCTCGAAGAATAACTTGCGCTGAGTATGGATTTTCTTGTTTAGTTTGTATAGCCAACATGATTTGTATGAAAAAACACTTACTCCTTGCCTTTGCATTGGTCTTCTCCATGATCACTTTCGCTCAAGAAGCTGAGCGCATGAATGGTGAAATCTTGATTATGCTCAAACCCAACACCACGATTGAAAGCGTTGTCAATAGCGCCAATCAACATGTTGGAGTTCTTCCCAACTTAAAATCCGATCGTCTTCTCAGTGCCGAAATGCGCACTTGGCTTCTTCGCTTCAATGAAGAATCGATCAGTTTGCGCGAAATGCTCTATGTGCTCCAACGCACAGCGGGCGTGCAGTTTGCACAAGCCAACCATATCGTTCGCGAACGTGTTACCACGCCGGACGATTCTTTTTACAGCCAGCAATGGCATCACAATGAAACCAATGACCACGATATCGACACCGATTTGGCGTGGGACATCACCACTGGTGGCTTGACTTCCACGGGCGACGAAATTGTTGCTTGTGTCGTTGAAACCGGCGGGGCAAAGTGGGATCAAGCCGATATTCTTCCCAACCACTGGGTCAACGAAAACGAAATTCCGGACAATGGCATCGATGATGATGATAACGGATATATCGACGACTATGACGGCTGGAATAGCAATGCCGATAATGATAATATTGGTACCGGTAACCACGGAACACAAGTGAGTAGCATGATTGGCGCAAAAGGAAACAACGCATCGGGAATTACCGGCGTAAACTGGGATGTAAAAATCATGCAAGTACACATGGGCGGTATTAGTGAAGCGAATGTGGTGGAAGCATATACTTACCCGATGAGAATGCGCAAACTCTACAATCAAACCGGCGGTGACCGCGGCGCTTTTGTAGTAGTAACCAATAGCTCTTGGGGTACCGATTTTGGTCAACCCGCCGATGCGCCCATCTGGTGTGCCATGTACGATAGCCTAGGCACGTATGGAGTGCTCAGTTGCGGTGCTACTTCCAATAGCGAACTGAACATAGATGCAGTGGGTGATCTGCCTACAGCTTGTCCGTCTGAATACCTTATTTCGGTTACCGCTACAGATAATGGCGACATTCGCCAATTCGCAGGTTATGGTCAAACCACCATCGATCTGGGTGCGCCCGGCGATGAGGTTTACCTTGCAGGCAACACCAACTATGGAAATACTTCGGGTACTTCATTCGCCAGCCCTTGCGTGGCCGGTGGGGTAGCCCTTCTGTATAGCGCTCCTTGTACGTCAATTATGGCTATCGCTTATGCAGATCCCGCCATGGCTGCTTCTTTGATTAAAGGCTATGTACTCGATGGTGTAGATGCCGTAAGCAACCTCACTACCGAAACTCTTTCTGGTGGACGACTCAATGTGAACAACAGTTTGAATTTATTGATTGAAAATTGTTCAAGTGGCGACTGCATTGCCCCATTTGCATTGAATGCCACTCAAACTCCTGGCTCGACCACGTACACGCTCTCTTGGGCAGGCACTGAGGAAATGACCAACTTTTCGATTCAATACCGTATCCAAGGGGATGAATGGATCGAAATAAGCAATCTCAATGAAACCAGCTATCTCTTCGAGAATCTTCAATCATGCACCTTCTATGAATTTCAAGTCAGTGCTACTTGCAATGAATCAATGAGTGATTGGTCTACAGTCTACCTCCTTCAAACTGATGGATGCTGTGTCAATCCGAATAACATTGAGGTTTCATCGATCTCCGCTTCGGGAGCGACAATCACTTGGAATCAAGTATTGGCTGCAGATACCTACACCCTCGTATACATGCCCGAGCTTGGTTTCGAAACGATCATTTCCGACATTGAAGGTACTTCCTACACCTTGAACGACCTGAGCGCTTGCACCGATTACACGGTTTACGTTTACGCTGGTTGTGTAGGCATCGAAATTCCCCCTCCCACACCAGTCAGCTTCAATACATTCGGATGTGGTGCCTGCCAAGACTTTACGTATTGCGAAGTAACGGGCAATTCTCAATATGAATATATCGAACGAGTGCAACTTAATGATCTCGACAACACCTCGGCATCAAACGATGGATACGTAGATTTCACCCCTTTGGGAACAACATTGATGGGCGGTGAAACATATACCATTACGTGTACCCCCGGCTTCAGTGGCAGCAGCTACAGCGAGTACTTCAAAGTTTGGATTGACTACAATGTAAATGGTGTTTTTGATACGGATGAGTTGGTGTTTGACGCCGGAGCAGCATCTACATCAGCGGTTACAGGAGAGTTTACTGTGCCAACGAGTATTACAGCCAATCAAGTGAAAATGCGCGTGGCTATGGCTTACGTGGGCATGTTTGGCGGCGGCAATCCTCCTACGACCTGCGGAGACCTTGGTTTTGGCGAGGCAGAAGATTATTGCATCACTCTTGATCCCAATGTTTCTGTGAGCGAAGTCAACACAAAGAATGTCGACTTTATGCTTTATCCAAATCCGTCAAATGGATTCATTCAATGGACCAGTACTAAACCTATCTCTTCTTTTTCGGTCTTCAACACAGTTGGACAACGTTGTTTTTCTATGGAAAACATGGGAAATAACCTGAATTCAGTGGATCTCAGCACGCTTGAAAGCGGAATCTACGTGATAAAAGCAACAAATAGAGAGGGAGAAGTGTTTATGACTAACCTGATGATTCAGCGTTAAAGCGAAAGAAATTAAGGTTTTTTGTTACATTTGATTCAGCCCGTTTCGCGCGGGCTGACTTATCTTCGAAGCTAATGATGAATAGAATTTTAGCGGCTTGGTTAGTGGTGTGTGCAACATTGTTGATGACGATGAGCACACAAGCTACGCACAACCGGGCCGGTGAAATTCGATACACCCACCTTTCGGGATATACGTACCAAGTAGAGATCATCACTTTCACCAAAGAAAGCTCACCAGCCGATCGACCTTGGCTCAAAATTAAGTGGGGCGACGAACCCGCAGGAATTCTAGATAATGAACTCGATAGTCTCGAGCGATCTTATTTGGATCCGACGGTCGGGAATGATATTCAAGAAAACCGTTATGTGGGCACGCACACGTATGGCGGAGCAGGCACATTCGTGATTGTCGTCGAAGACCCCAATCGAAACGGAGGTGTGAACAATTTACCCGGATCGATCAATCAAATTTTCTGTATCAGTTCTACCATCATCATCAGCCCATTCACAGGCCACAACAATAGTGTTATTCTGAATAATTTGCCGGTGCAGGATGCGTGTCTCAACGTTCCTTGGGTGCACAATCCCGCAGCGTACGACCCCGATGGCGATGAACTTGTATACAGTCTTGCACCTTGTATGGGAGACAATTGTGTTCCCATAGCTGGATGGCAAACCCCGAGCGATTGGACTGCCAGTTCAACCGATTTTTTCACCATTGACCCCAATAACGGAGATATTACGTGGTCCGTGCCACTTTTTGCAGGTGAGTACAATATTGCTATTCAAATTGATGAATATCGCTACGGTGAATTAGTCGGCCGCGTGATTCGTGATATGCAAATTACTGTAGTGACCTGCAACAACAATCCCCCGGTGATTGCAGACCTACCCGACTATTGTGTGGAAGCCGGCGACTTTCTTCAATTTTTTGTCACGGCTACCGATCCGGATGGGGATGACGTTGACCTTGCCGCATATGGCGGTCCCATGACCGGCGTAGAACATCCAGCTTCTTTCCAACCCAATATTGGCGGATTCACTTGGAATCCACAATGTGAGGAAGTGCGCAATCAACCGTACACTGTCGTTTTTCAAGCAGTAGACGACGGCTATGTCAATCTCGCCGATGTAGAATCGGTCAATATCAAAGTCGTTGCACCACGCGTCGAAAACCCTACCGCAGAAGCCAATGGCAACAGCATTGCCCTGAATTGGGATATCAACCCATGCAACGAAATCTTTGACGATTTTTCAGGTAGTCAGGTGAAATACCAAATCTACAGACGCGCGAATGAGTACGGCTTTAATCCAAGCGATTGTGAACTCGGTGTTCCTGAATACACCGGCTATCTCTACCTCGGCGAAACCCTCGGAATCAACAACACAAGCTATGTTGACAACAGCGTGCAGTATGGTGGAGTGTATTGCTATATGGTAGTGACCGTATGGCCGGATGGTGCTGAAAGTTATGCCAGTGAAGAGTTTTGTGATACTATCCGAAAAGATACCCCCGTGATCACCAAAGTTTCGGTCGATATCACTTCATTGACGGATGGACAAAACACCATTTGCTGGTCGCCTCCCAATGAGCTCGACACGTTATTGTACACCGGCCCGTACCAATATGAATTGTACTATTCTCCCGGCACGAGCACTCCTGACGAATTGATCTATTCGAGTTCTATTTCACCTTACCTCGTATGGGGCGATACCTGTTTTACTCACATTACAATTGATACCGAATCGGATAAAAATAATTATCAAGTCAAATTCAAATCGGCCGGTGAAGTCGTAGCCACCTCATCTACGGCAACCAACGTGTTTTTAGTTGCCACGCCCGGAGACAACCGCGTGACCCTCACCATGACCTACATTCAACCGTGGACGAATATTGAATATGAAATTTTCCGCAAAGGGCCGGGCGATACGGATTATATATCTATTGGATTTTCTGAAGAAGACACCTACGTGGATCTCGATTTGACCAACAATCAAATCTATTGCTACAAGGTGCTTGCGAAAGGCTCGTATTTTGCTTCCATGGTGCCCGACCCGCTGTGGAACTGGTCGCAAGAAACATGCGCCCAACCTTATGATATGACACCCCCTTGTCCTCCTGTATTGTCGCTGAACACCGACTGTCCGGCTGTTTTCAACGAAATGCTATGGACAGTCATTGAAGGCGAATGTTCTGAAGACATTACAGCGTACAACATTTACTATGCTCCGGATACGGCCTCTAGCCTGCAGCTGATAGCCACTTTAGATGGTGCTGAGGAATCCAATTATATTTTCCCTTCGGAATTATTCAACTTCAGTATTGCTGGATGCTATGCTATTACTGCTTTAGATTCATTGAATCTCTGGCCTGACGGCGAGTTGCATCAAAACGAAAGCGCATTATCCGAAATCATCTGTATTGACAATTGTCCGCTTTATTTCTTACCCAATATCTTCACACCCAATGGAGATAACTTGAATGATCTTTTCCGTCCCTTCCCATATCGCTATGTGGAATCCATCGATTTGAAAATTCACAATCGCTACGGAACACTGGTCTTCGAATCAACAGATCCGGATATTTTGTGGGATGGCACCGATTATAAATCCAATCAAATACTGGCTGACGGGGTGTATTACTATGTAATCACCGTGAATACGTACCGTTTAGAAGGCATTGTTGCCGAAAATTTCGCCGGTACCATTCAACTCCAAAACGGCAGTCAGCCGACATCTACTGAATAATATGTTCTCAGGCATTATCGAAGCGCTCGGCAAAGTAGAGCGAATCCAGAAGGAAAACGACAACATTCACTTTACGTTTAGCTGTCCTTTTACACACGAATTGAAAATCGATCAGAGTGTGGCTCACAACGGCGTTTGCTTAACAGTTGTGGATATACAAGGAGACCAATACACGGTGACGGCTATCGGAGAAACTTTACGCAAAACCAATCTCGGCCAACTTCAAACCGATCAAATCGTGAATTTGGAACGTTGTGTTAGGTTGGGCGATCGCATTGATGGCCATATGGTACAAGGTCATGTGGATACCACCGCCTTATGTATAGCAAAAGAAGATCAAAATGGCAGTTGGTTGTTTCGATTTGAATATACTCCGCACCCTGATTTTATAACGGTGAAAAAAGGAAGCATTACGATTAATGGGGTGAGTCTTACCGTGGTCGATTCGGAAAAATCTTCACTTTCTGTCGCTATAATTCCATTCACGTACGTCCACACCAACTTTCAAACAATTGAGGTTGGAAATCATGTCAACCTTGAATTCGATATCATCGGGAAATATGTAGCCCGATTCGTTACCTTCGCATCCTAATCCGATCTCA
>JBMOFW010000017.1:0-24259 GCA_049318685.1 Flavobacteriales bacterium | reverse complement strand
ACGCTATATACACGATCTTCGACAATGCGAGCTACGGAGTCGGTAGCAGCGGCTTTTGTTCCAACGGGCAATGTAGCATAGACATAGACAAAGTTGGGGTCTGAAGTTGGGAAGAAAACAACCTGTGGGCTTCTCGCTGCGGTAATGAAGATCGTCATGAACAAGAGACCAATGGTGCTGAAGAGCACGGTTTTCGGACGCTTCAGCGCCCAGCCGAGGAATCGAGCATAGAAGTCTTGTACGCGCGGCCATGTTTTTTCTTGGAAGCCCTTGATGGCTTTTTCCAAAACAAAACGATAGAGCAAATAGAGCAGCAACATGGTCACTAAGAAGTTTCCACCACCAAATGACCCAGCAGCATAGAATATGGCCGCAGCCGCAAGAAGTATGATTACCGTAATACGGAATCCGCGTTTTCTTTTTGCTTTGTCAACGTGTTCTTCATGGGGCTTCATGAAATCAACCGCGAATACAGGGTTGATAATGTAGGCCACGACGAGAGAAGCGGTAAGCGTAATGATCAACGTGATTGGTAAATAGAACATGAATTTACCGATGATACCATCCCAGAAGGCGAGAGGAACGAAAGGGGCCAAAGTTGTGGCCGTACCAGACAACACAGGTAAGAAGATTTCACCGGCTGCTTTTTTAGCCGCGGTTTTAATCGGTACCTTACCATTGTCATATATGCGGTGGGTATTCTCAATCACCACGATGGCGTCATCTACTACAATTCCGAGTCCGAGCAAGAAGGCAAAGAGTACGATCATATTCATGGTAAATCCGATGTTGGGAAGAATCATGAATGCAATGAACATCGAGAGAGGTACAGATAGACCAACGAAGATGGCATTGGTCACCCCCATGAAGAACATGAGAATGATTACCACCAGAACAAATCCGATAATGATCGTATTGATCAAATCGTGAAGTGTAACGCGAGTTTCGTCTGATTGGTCGCCTGTTACTTTGATGGTAAGGTTGTCTGGAAACTCGGTTTGTTTCAATTCATCGATGATCGCATAGATTTTGTCAGACGCCGCGATGAGGTTTTCACCACCTTTTTTGATTACGTTGAGCGTAATTACATTTTTGTGATCGAGACGACCGTAGCTGGCTTGCTCAGCGAAACCATCTTTGATTTCGGCGATGTCTTTCAAATATACGGTAGCGCCTGTTTGTGAGTTAACGATGATGTTTTCGATTTCGAAAATGTTCTCGAATTCACCTTTGATGTTGATTGATCTTTTCAGGTCATCCACGTCAATACTACCACCATTGATGGTCATGTTTTCGTACTTGATCGCATTTTCCACATCGGATAAGGTAATACCTGCTGCTTGCGCCTTGTACATATCCACGTTGATTTGGATTTCGCGATCTAGGGCACCGACAATATCAACACGTGTGATTTCTTTCAGGCCTTCAATTCGGTCTTGAAGTGTTTCCGCATAATTTTTCAATTTCACCAAGTCGTAATCACCAGAAATGTTGACGAACAATATCGGCATTTCAGAGAACTCTACTTGGATCACAGATTGACGCAAATTGGGATCATTTGGAAGATCCACTTCTGCTTTATCTACGGCATCATCTACTTTTTGTTTGGCATCAGAAACTTCAACACTGGTGTTGAATTCGACCATGACAATGGAGAAGTCTTGCAACGATTGGCTAGTGACTTTTTTCACACCAGAGATGGATTTCATCTGTTTCTCCAATTGTTTGGTTACCAGATTTTCCATGTCCTTTGGCGCAGTTCCAGGAAGTATGGTCTGTACATAAATCGTAGGAATCACAATATCCGGAAATTTTTCTTTCGGAATTGCGCGGTAAGACAAGATACCCATCAACGTGATGAAAATCGTGAGTAAGTAGATTGTCGTCCTATTGTTAATTGACCAACTGGTCAGAAAGAACTCTTTAAATTTTTCCATGTTTCTTGCGATTAGGAATTAAAGTTTTATTTCGATTCCATCAGCGAGGTCGGCAGCGCCAACGGTCACGAGGTTGTCACCCACATTGAGACCACTAAGGATTTCAACGTTTCCACCATAAGAGTTTCCAAGAGTGACTTCTTTTTTGCGCGCTATGAATTTGTCGCCCTCTTTCACAGAGACGTAAACGAATGGTTTTCCACCAGTAGTTTGAACAAGGTTAATTGGAACGACAATCGCTTTTTCCGCTTTGTAGTCGATGATTTTAATAATCGCAATCATATTCGGGTGGTAGTCGGCATTGTCGCCGCTGAGAGCCGCTTCAGCTTTGAAAGTGCGTGATACAGGATCAATTACGCGAGCGGCGTAGGTGATTGATGAGTTGATGTCTTTTTTAAGATCGGGGAAATGAATTGTGGCCGAGTTTCCTTTTTTAATTTTAGAAGCATTTACTTCAGCAACGTTAGCGGTCACTTTCAATTTTGACATGTTCACAATGCGAATAGCACCCATCGGATTTGATGGCGAAGCAATTTGACCGACTTTCATTCCAACGAAGTCAACGGTGCCCGAAATTGGCGCTTTTACGCGGGTAAGCTCGATTTGTTCTTGCAACATTTCCGCTTGTTTGTCGAGCGATTCTTTGTTGGTTTTTGCTTGAATGTATTGCACTTCGGAACCAATCTTTTGTTCCCACAAACGTTTTTGACGGTTGAAGATATCGGTTGCGGCAGTGATTTGTGGTTGAAGCGCGTTCAATTGTTTTACATAAATGTCATTCTCGATTTCGGCGAGCAATTGACCGGCTTTCACCATATCTCCTTCATTCACGAGGAGTCGTTTTACTTCACCAGAAGCCATCGGCAAAACGGTGATGTTTTCATCAGCATCAACAATACCTTGCACGTCGATAAAGTGAGTGAATGGTTGAGCCACGATGGCTTCTGTCTTCACAGTCTTGGCTTTGCGTGAAGCCGTTGTGTCCATGCGGGCAATTTGTGCTTCCAGTGAGTCTATTTCCACTTGAAATTCGGCCTGCTTTGTGCGCAGTTCAGCGAGACGTTCTTTTGGATCTTGTTTTCCTCCGCAAGCAGCGAGCAATGCGATAATAGTGAGGGAGAAGAATATTTTTTTCATGATAATTTGATCGATTGGTTAGAGATTGTTGAGGGCTTTTTTGAGGGCAACTTCTGCGTTGAGCAAAGAGAGCATGGCTTGTACATAGTTTCCTTGTGCTTGTAAAACTTGTGAGGTCGATTGTGACACGTCGAAACTAGAAGAAAGACCTTCTTTGAATTTGATGTTTGTTTTATCGAGGATGCTTTGAGCCAATTGCATTGATTGCTCTGTTGTGGTGAGGTTTTTTAATGCAAAATCATAATTGATTTTTGCTGACTGGTAAGCCAAGGAAGCGCCTTCTTTTGCCATTTGCACGGTCACTTTGCTTTTTTCTAACTCCACTTTAGCGATTTGAATCGCGCGGTTTTGACTTCCTCCGGTGAAAATTGGGATATTCATTTGTACGCCCCAAAGTTGAATGGGGAACCAAGGCTTTGAGGAATCAAAGAAGTTGAATTCTTGTCGGAGCGCTTGAGACTGAAGGTTGTAGAACGCGGCAGCATTGGGGAGCAATTTAGCTTTTTCATTTTTCAATGCGAGTTCACGCATCACCAAAGCGTTTTCTGCCAATTGCACATTGATATTGGCATCGGCAGAGAAACTCGATCCATCAATTGCAGCGTTTCCCATGAGGTCTGTTGCTTTTTGAGAAAGGACAAGCTCTTCAGTCAAAGGCATACCAATTGTGAACTTCAGTAAGTTGTTGGTGAGTTTTTGTTGCTCTTGTGCTGCTGAAATACGGTTGTCCATGTCATTCACGTTGAGTGTAAGTTGGTCAACATCTTGTTGTTCAACGAAGCCCGCTTGGAGAAGAGCGGCGGTTTCGTCGCGCAGTTGGGCTAGCACAGCTTTCGTGTTGCTCAGAATTTCAACATTTCGTTCGGCAATCACGCACAGGCTGTAAGCTTCTGCCACTTTTTGTTTCAACTCTAATTCGGAGAGTTGCACATTTTTGTTTTGCAATTCGGCGTAGGCCTTGCTAGCTTGAAGACCAACGAGCCAAGAGCCGTTGAAAAGCAATTGTGAGGCAGAAATACCGGCAGTCATGTTGTGGGGAGTACCAAACTGCAAACGAATTTCCTGACCGGGCGCTCCAAAGAAATCGCCAGGAACGACGGATGTAGGAAGGTCGATGTAGTTTTGGTATTGCAGGCTTCCGCTGAGTTGAGGAAGACCAATACCGAGGAGTTTCTCGGTTTCCAGTTGAGCGATTTGTACATCATACAAAGTGCCCTTCATGGAAGGCGAGTTTTTTAATGCGTAGTCGATTGATTGCTGGAGCGACATCGTGCTTGATTGGGCGAGTAAGGCGCCATTGAGGAAGCACAGAATGACTACCAACATCAATACCCGACGCATCGGGGTTTGATAGTTTGTCCATTTATTGGACATTGGATAGGAATTCATAGTGAATTGTTTAGAGAAGATTATTTGAAATTTTTGTTGTTTTCTTTGAGGTATTCAAGACCTTTCATGCTGATGATTCCATGTAAATGGTAGCGGTAGGCTGTTTTATATACATCTGAGAGGTTGAACAAACCGAATGGCATGATGCGGGGATTGAGCATCCCTTCCATGTGGGCCATATAAAGCCGAGCTACAATTTCTGGGTCGAAGTCCTTGCGATACATGCCTTCTTTTTGTCCTTTCTTCATGTTGTCGACCATACATGTGAAAATCATTTTATGGCGATTTTGCATCATGTCTGTGTAGACATCCGGATGGTATTTTTCCATGTCGAAAATGACGCTGGGGTGAAGGTTTTGAAGAATCGATAGTACCCATTTCATGATTTCGAAGCTCTCTTCGATGGCGGGTAATTTTTTGGCTACAATTGCCTCGATTTGGCGATCTTCAAAGGCGCAAAACATGTCAAACGACTTGCGCACCAGCTCTTCTTTGTCTTTAACATAGACATAGAGCGTCTTTTTTGATACGCCCAAATGCTTGGCTACATCGTCCATGTTGACGCTCTTTATGCCGTATTGCATAAAGACTTTAGTAGCCCCCTCTACGATTTTTAATTCCTTTTCTTCCATTTCGGGCGCAAATATAGGCACAACGGAACACCGGAAACGATTGCGGTGTTAAAACGTTTCCATTTAGCAAAAGTGCGGGTTGAGTTGTCGAGATCGCGGGTTGAGTTGACAGTGCTGTTTTGACCAACAAAAAACCCCCTATTTACGGGGGTTTTAGAGATGATAAAAAGTGTTAAATCAAAATAAGTTGTCGATGATATGATCGTCGACCAAGGCAGGCACGGTGACTTTTAATTGTGGATTCATTTCCATAGCTCTGTTGATCGCAAACATGGCTTCTTTGTTTCGCGCCCAAGAGCGACGAGCAATACCATTGTTCACGTCCCAATGCAGCATGCTGAGCAATTTGCGTTCACTTTCATCCGTGCCGTCGAGGAGCATACCAAAGCCACCATTGATGACTTCACCCCAGCCCACACCACCACCGTTGTGCAAGCTCACCCAAGTGGCCCCACGGAAGGCGTCACCTACAAAGTTTTGTACTGCCATATCCGCCGTGAAACTCGATCCATCGTAAATATTGGATGTCTCGCGGTATGGAGAATCTGTTCCGGATACGTCGTGATGGTCGCGGCCAAGAACTACCGGTCCGATTTCACCTTTACCTATGGCTTCATTGAATGCTTTTGCAATCATCATACGTCCGAGCGCATCGGCATAAAGAATGCGCGCCTGCGATCCAACAACGAGTTTGTTTTGTTTGGCCTCTTGAATCCAGCGAATATTGTCGGCCATTTGCTGCTGGATTTCAGCCGGAGCATCGGCTTTTAATGCAGTAAGAACCTGCTCAGCAATGCGGTCTGTTTTTTCGAGATCATCCGGATTGCCCGAACAGCATACCCATCTGAATGGACCAAATCCATAATCGAAGCACATGGGTCCAAGAATGTCTTGTACATAACTTGGGTATTTGAAATGAATATAATCGTCTGCCATCACTTGCGCGCCTGCACGAGAAGCTTCGAGTAAGAAAGCATTTCCATAGTCAAAAAAGTACATGCCTTTGGCGGTGTGTTTGTTGACTGCGGCAGCATGACGACGCAATGATTCTTGCACGTGCACTTTGAATTGCTCGGGATTGTTGGCCATCATGTCGTTACTTTCATCATATGAAAGTCCGGCAGGATAGTATCCTCCCGCCCATGGATTGTGCAATGAAGTTTGATCAGAACCCAAATCTACCGCGATGTTTTCACGATCAAAGGCTTCCCAAACATCTACAATATTGCCAACATAAGCAATGGATAGAATTTGTTCTGCAGCTTTGGCTTCTTTCACCCAATCCACTACTTCATAGATCGATTCGGAAACCCGGTCAACCCAACCCTGTGCGTGGCGCTTATACGCGGCCTTGGGATTTACTTCTGCCGTAACAGATACACAACCGGCGATGTTGGCGGCTTTGGGTTGAGCACCGCTCATTCCGCCAAGACCCGCGGTAACAAAGAGCAAGCCTTGCGCAGGAAGGTCGTATACTTTTTTGTCTCCACGTTTTTCACGAACCATGCGTGCCGCATTCATCACGGTGATGGTTGTACCATGCACGATTCCTTGAGGACCGATGTACATGTATGAACCTGCAGTCATTTGACCATATTGGGTGACACCGAGTGCATTGAATTTCTCCCAATCATCTTGTTTGGAATAATTAGGGATCATCATGCCGTTTGTCACTACTACACGTGGTGCTTGTTTCGAAGAAGGGAAAAGCCCGAGTGGATGTCCGCTGTACATAACCAAGGTTTGTTCATCGGTCATTTCGGCGAGGTATTTCATCACGAGGCGATATTGGGCCCAGTTTTGAAAAACGGCTCCATTTCCACCGTAAGTGATCAATTCATGCGGATGCTGCGCTACAGCGGGATCCAGATTATTTTGGATCATCAGCATAATGGCAGCAGCCTGTTGAGTTTTCGCCGGATACCAATCAATGGGGCGTGCAAACATCTCGTGTGTTGGGCGATAACGGTACATGTAAATACGACCGAAATCGTTGAGCTCCTGAGCAAACTCAGTGGCCAATTCTGCATGAAGATGCGCTGGAAAATAACGCAGCGCATTGCGGACTGCGAGTTTCTTTTCTATTGGCGAAAGAATGTCCTTCCTTTTGGGGGCGTGGTTGGTATTTGGATCAAATACGGGAGCCGAAGGAAGTTCTTGTGGAATACCTTCCAAAATGATGGCTTGGAAAGTTTCTTTAGAAAGCTTTTCTGAGGTGCTGATCATATTGCAAAGGTAATCGGCTCAGCGAAATTTACCCGTTTTCTTATCATATCCGTAAGGACAGTGTTTACAACCGCTTTGACAGCAAAAACCGCGTTTGCGGTGATAGTGTTCGGTGAAAATGATATATCCCTCCGGACTATAGTAATAGTCGAGGTTTTCCGCATTGTTGATCGCCGTATTTTTTTCTTCTTCGCTCATATTATCTCGCCTCAAAAATGGGCATCATTGGATTAAACACATGTAGAGCTGAAATGTTTAATCAACTATGTTTGTTGAATAAATCGCTTTTATGGAGTATGCCCTGTGGAATAGCGCGCCCAGCGTGACGGTGAAGCGGATAGATCTGATTCATCCAGTGGTGAGCGGCAATAAATGGTTTAAGTTGAAATATAATTTAGATCAGGCGCTTTCTGACGGGCATGATATGATTGCGTCGTTTGGTGGTCCATGGAGCAATCATTTACACGCATTGGCTTATGCAGCCAAAGAAGCTGGATTGAAGAGTATCGGGTTTGTGCGGGGAGAATATCACAAGGAGACCTCAGTGATGCTTGAAGATGCCAAAGCTTGGGGTATGCAAATCGAGTATATCAGTTTAGATGCTTGGGCGGAAAAAGCAACGGAAGATTTTAAAATGTGGGTGTATGAGCACTATGGAGCTTGCTTTTTGGTACCTGAAGGTGGAGCCAATTATTGGGGCATCAATGGGTGTATGGAAATACTTGACGCTGCGGATGAGGTGTATACCGACATTTGTTGCGCTGCGGGGACCGGAGCAATGGCTGCGGGTCTTGCCATGTCGCTCAAAGCACATCAGCGCTTGCACGTATTTGCTTCATTAAAGGGCGGTTTTATGCAAGATGAGGTCAAACGACATTTGGACTACTTTTTAATGCAAGATGAAGCAGTAGAGGATGTCATGCGCCAGGTCGTTTTTCACGATGATTACCACTTTGGTGGTTATGGTAAGTGGAACGCAGAATTGATTGCATTTATAGAGAAAGCCAAAACAGAGAAAAACATACCACTTGATCAGATATACACCGGCAAGCTCTTGTTTGGAGTAAATGATTTACAGGAAAAAAAATACTTCGACGATCACCAAAATATATTAGTGATTCACAGTGGTGGATTGCAAGGAACGCGTTCTATAACACCTAGCGTTTCTTAATCCAGAGTTCTGGGTTTTGAGCCACTCCAGCTTCAGCATTGACCTTCCAAATTTCAAAGTGCAAAGTATATTCTTCACCATCGTAGATCACGGTGCCGAGTTTTTGTTTCATCGTCACTTTGTCGCCTACGGAAACGTTGACAGAGGCTAGACCTGAATAAACAGTTTTGTAGGTCCCGTGCGTCACGATGATGTTTTGACCAGCGCCC
The DNA here is from genome assembly GCA_049318685.1 of Flavobacteriales bacterium. GTDB lineage: Bacteria > Bacteroidota > Bacteroidia > Flavobacteriales_D > Sanyastnellaceae > JAIXWP01. The sequence goes on along the minus strand of JBMOFW010000017.1, from coordinate 15,558 downwards.
GGAATATTGAATACACTGGTCACTGTCCCACTGAATACCGCTTGTACACCGGCTTCTTTTTCGGTGACGAAATCGACGCCGTTTGAGTTGACTTCAACTCCGGCAATGCTAGCATGGGGGTGTTTTCCGAAGCGTTGGGTGATGATACCGGAAGACACCGGCCAAGGCAATCCTCCTTTATTTTTTTCGAAATCAGCGTTGAGTGCAAGTACCTCCGGAGCGGCAGTGCTCGCGGGTGCGGTCTTGGGCTTGGTACCCGTAGAATTATCCTTAGGCTTGGTGTCCGCATTGTTCGTTCCCCCATTCTTCTTGGCTTCTGCTGCAGCTCTTTCTGCTTCCTTGCGGCGCGCCTCTGCAATTTCCTTCTGAATAATCTCTTCGATTTTTGCAGAAAGCTTTTTGCGGTCTGCTTCCTGTTTTTTCTGCTGATCGCGAAGTTTCTTCTCTTCTTTTTTCAACGAACTCAACTTTGTCTGCTGCTGCGTCTTGTTTTGTGCTATTTCATTCTTCTCTTTTTCCTTCGCGTTGGCCAATTTTTCTTTTTGATCTTTATCCATTTGAAGAGAAGAAATGTTTTGTGCTATGGATGTCTTTACGGATTCAATTTCGTCCACATGTTTTTTGCGCACAGCCGCATAGTGTTGGGTTAGTTTTAATCGTTTATAGGCTTGGTTGAAATCATCTGCAGCGAAGATGAACATCATTTTATCATAGGACGATCTATTCTTGTAGGCTTGAAGAATCATTTTACCATACTCTTCACGCAGCATGTCCAAATCACTATTGAGCTTGTTGATGTTTTTTTCTTTATAGCCAATTTCATTGTCAATTGATCGAATGTCTGAATTGATATTGTTGAGCAATTGCTCGCGATACGCCAATTGTTCGTTGAGAATAGAAAGCTGGCTGCTCGTCACTTTTTGATTGGACTCCGACTCTTTGATGAGTTTTTTGGTCAACGCAATTTTTTCATTGATCTCATCACGTTGTTTTTGAAGATCTTCTTTTTTGCTTTGACTAAATGAATTGCTTGCTCCGATGAGACCGATAACAAAAACAGCCACTGTCACGGAAGCTAAAATTAAGTTGGTTTTTATTCGGCGGTTCATTGTTTCACAGGTAGTTTACGTTCGAAATCTTCAGGAATTTCGAAGGTGATTTCATAAGGCTTTCCTACGGTTAAGCGCTTAACTCGAAACTCAATCTCTTGTTGTTGTCCGGCGTCTGTTACTTGCAATTTTCCTGTTTTGGGGTAAAATTGTTCGCCTTCTTGGGCAAAGTCGCTGTAGGTGATCTCTACGGTTCGCTGATTAAGCAAATCATTGAATATAGAACGCACCAATCGAAAATTGTCGGGCTCGAGCCAATACCGGGAAACGACCAAATCTTCTTCGTCCGATTTGCGTACTGTTTTTTGATAGCGCGGATCATTGGGATTCACCACAATAGTATCATCCGGGGCGAGTTTGCGGTCGTCGATACCCACCACGCGGCGCACTTTGCGCTTGTATTTGGAAGTAAGTAAATAGGTGCGGTCATCGACAGAGCTTCTGAATTTGGCATCGTCTTTTTCGAGGCCTATGGCATTGCCAATCAAAATGTCTTGGAGCATTTCGAAGTCGAGGTCTACTTTCGCCACATCAGTGATGGTTTCGAATCCGCCGAGATAGTAATATTTGTTGTCCGGAATTTTTGAAATGTATTTGACGCTATCCGGAGAGATGAGTATTTGAAAGACTTCGATACCCAATGCCGGAGAAATGGAAATAGAGATGATGCTGTCTTTTTTCATACGCACTGTGGCATTGAAGCCTTGCGTTTCGCCGAGGGTTTTTACATCGACATCGATTTTCATTCCCACCCAATCGTATTCGAATTTGTTGCGATCGTAGCGGCGGAGGAGAAACGCTGCGGATTTGTCTTTAAGCGGTTCCAATTGGGTGGTGTCCTTTCCGGACTTGCAGCCCACGGCCATCATCGCTAGACTAAATAGGAGGATATAAAGGCGAATGATCATTCGGTTGAAGACTAGTTGTCGATTTTTTTATTGGCAATCTTTTGATTGATGTTCGATGAAGCACCGCCCGCGTTTTTGGCGTTGGTCCATTGCGTCACGGCTTCATTTACTTTGCCATTCATAAAGAGAATGTCGCCAAAATGTTCCAGAGATTCACCGTCAGGTGAGGCCATTAGTGATATAGCTTTTTCTGACCAGGGCAACGCCTCTTGGTAGCGCTGCATTTGATACAAGACCCAACCATATGTATCCATAAAGGTGGGATTGTTTGGCTTGAGGTCGTTCGCTTGTTTGATCATCTGAAGGGCCTTTTCAAGCTTGGCTTTTCGCAGTGACAGGTAATAAGCGTAATTGTTTAATATCAACGCATCGGAAGGTGAAATGAGCAGCGCCTTTTCAAACGACTCATCTGACTTCGAAAAATTTTTGGCTTTGTGATAAGCTGTTCCAAGCGACGAGTAGAATTGTGCGAGTAGGCCCTGATTATCTACGACCAATTCTTTGCCGATATTCCATTTGTAGATGGCTTCTTCATAATTCTTTTGCTTTTCATAGCCGAAACCAGTGAAGAGATAGAGCTGCGGCGCATTGGGGAAAAGTTCAATAGCGCGCTCTCCGTCAGCAATGAGTTCGTCGGTTTTGTTGAGACCAAGTTCAAGAGAAAGCGTTTGTTCCCAGATGATGAGTTTGGTCTGGTCGAATTCTAGTGCTTTTTTGAAGGAGGTCAGCGCTTTGGCATCATTGCGATCGCGATAGTAAAAATCGCCTTGAATAGAATAGGCTTTGGCTTCTTTCGGATGCTTGGCGATCGTGATATCGATAAGCTGATACGCTTGCGAAAGAAATTCGGGATTGACTTCTGAGGCTTGATAATAGCGCATCAACACAGCTATTTTTTGATCAATAGTAACGTCCGTTGTATTGAACGCTTTTTTCAATTCATCAAATGATTTTTCATCATCGCCTTTGATCGCATAGATCTCGCTAAGTTGATAGTGCACTTGACCATTTTCAGGGTCGGCAGCCACCATTTTTTGAAGCGCTCCTTCTGCTTTCACAGGTTGGTTATATTGCAAATAGAATTGTGCTACCAGTCCCCAGAAGCGGGCTTCTGTGGGCATCGACTCGGCCAAACGCTCCAATTCTTTTCCTGCGTTTTCCACTTGATTCATTTCCAAATACAGTTGATGTTTTTGGAAACTCAATTCTTCATAGACGCCGGTTGTTATTTCGATTTCATTAAAAACAGAGATGGCTTTTTCGAAATTGCGGGCATTCAACCACGCATTGGCTTCGTCATATAATGCATTTTGATCATCCGGATTTAGGGTGTGCACTGTGTTGAAACCTTTCGCTGCTTGCTCATATTTGCCGGCATCCATGTAAATTTCCGCTTGCATGCGCTGATACCAAGGGTTATTGGCATTGGCTTCTAAGCATTTTTTAATGTGAGTCTGTGCCCCTTGGGGATTGAGATAAATGTATTTGTCGATGCGGGCCAATTCATAATGAACCGAAGGTTCGTTCGGTTCGAAGGTCAAGCATTCATTGAAAGCCGCATACGCCTTTTCTACTTGACCAAGCGCTTTGAATTTTTGGGCTTCAAAATATTTCTCTTGGAAGCGGGTGTCCAATTGTGGACGCAATTGATCTGGTTCGATGTCAGCATCGCCTTGGCGACCGCCGGTGGTTTTTTGTCCTCCTTTGCATGAAACAAGGGCAACAACAAAAGCGAATACGATATAGCGCAGAGCGATATTCAAAGGCGTTAAATTTTAATCGTTGAAAAATCGCCTAGACTCAATACTTGTGCCGAACCGTTGATGGTGGTATTGTTTCCTATCATCGAATTATCAATGTTAGCATGCGCAATAGTGGCATCGTTGGACACAATCGAGTGGGCAATCACACTGGAGGAAATTTTACTTCCATTGCCAATGGACACATTTGGCCCAATGATACTGTTCGTGATGCTTACATTTTCACCAATATAACATGGTGCGATGATTTGACTATTCATCAGTTTGGCGCTAGAGGGCACGGGTAGTTTTTCTACGCCAAGGTAGCCGAGCACCTTGTTGTTGGTATCGGCCATGGCTTCTTCGTTGCCGCAGTCCATCCAATCTTGTACAGCTCCCGGAGTGAATTTCGCCCCTTGTTTTACCATGTTGCGCAAGGCATCGGGAAGTTGATATTCCCCGCTATTCATAATGTTATTGTCAATCAAGTATTGCAACTCGCGGCGCAGATATTCGCCATCGTTGAAGTAATAAATTCCGATCATGGCCAAATCCGAAACGAATTCTTGGGGCTTTTCTTTAAACTCAGTAATGACGCCCTCTTCATTGACAATCACAACGCCGAATTGGCGTGGATCTTCGATTTTTTGAACCCAAAGCACCCCGTCTTTGGAGGTGTCGAGCTTGAAATCCGCCTTGAAAAGGGTATCGGCAAAAGCGACAGTCACCGGACCCGTAAGCGCGTCCTGAGCACAGAGAATGGCGTGAGCAGTGCCCAAAGCCTGATCTTGGTAATGAATGGTTCCTTTGGCACCGAGTGATTCAGCCACGGCAATCAAATGCTTTTCGGCAGCTTCTCCGAAACGACCTACCACGTAAGCAATTTCATCAATTTTTTGATCACTGATAGCTACGATGTCTTCCACCAAGCGTTGCACAATAGGCTTTCCCGCAATGGGAAGCAATGGTTTTGGAGTAGTCAGGGTATGTGGGCGCAAACGCTTACCCATCCCCGCCATAGGAACGATTATTTTCATATAAAAACAGTACTGTGACTACAAATAAAGAGTGAAGATGCCAAAGTTTGACATCCATTCATGCGAGAAATCAACAATACGGGGTGTGGATTACTTCACTCCAGTGCTGCCGAATCCACCTTCGCCGCGCGCTGTTTCGTCAAGACTTTCTACCTCAATCAAATCGGGGCGTTCATGCTTGGCAATCACCATTTGTGCAATGCGATCACCATGTTGAATAGACACCGCCTGATCCGACAAGTTCACCAAGAGCACTTTCAATTCTCCGCGGTAGTCGGCGTCGATGGTACCGGGCGTGTTCAATACAGTGAGTCCCTGCTTGAAAGCCAGTCCGCTGCGCGGGCGGATTTGTGCCTCAGTACCGGGCTCAAGAGCGATATACAATCCGGTGGGGATGAGTGAACGCTGCAACGAACCAATTACAACAGGTTCGGAGAGGTTGGCGCGCAAATCCATACCGGCAGACAAAGCAGTTTCGTAAGCCGGAAGCGGATTGTCTGAGGTGTTGATTATTTTGATGGCCATTATTTTCCGGTAAATGCAGGCTTGCGTTTTTCGATAAAGGCGGTTGTTCCTTCTTTGAAATCTTCGGTGCCAAAGCACTGTCCAAATTCTTTGATCTCGGCCTCAAACCCGTTGGTGTTTTTCTTGAATCCGGAAAGAATTGCACGGTAAGCTGAAGCAATCGCAGAAGGTGAATTTTTTACAATTTTCGAGGCGATTTCTTCGGCTTTGGCAATCAATTCAGCTTGTGGCACAACATAGTTCACAAGGCCCCATTGCAACGCATCTGCGGCGGGAATCATGCCGGCTGTGGCGATCATTTCCATGGCCTTGCCTTTGCCAACCAGCTGAGTCAAGCGCTGTGTTCCGCCATATCCAGGAATTACACCGAGCGATACTTCAGGAAGGCCCATTTTGGCATTGTCGGAAGCTACTCGGATGTGACAGCTCATGGCCAATTCGAGACCGCCGCCAAGGGCAAAGCCATTCACTGCGGCAATCACCGGCTTGCTCATATTTTCAACGAAATCAAAAAGCAATTTATGTCCTGAGCGGCTCAACATGCGTCCTTCATCTACGCTAAATGCAGCAAATTCTTTGATGTCGGCACCAGCTACAAAGGCTTTTTCACCACTTCCGGTAATGATAATTACACGCACATCCGGATTCACTTCAGCCAAGGCGAGGGCTTTGTTAAGCTCTTCAATGGTTTGCTTATTTAATGCATTGAGTTGATCAGGACGATTGATCGTGATGGTCATCACCTGCTCTTTGGTGTCGAGAAGAATATTGCTGTAGGCCATTTGCTTGTTTGTTGATGCGCAAATGTAGCAAATCGACACCGTTACCGCAGCACATTCACATGGCCGATCCGTTCGGTCTTTCTTTCAAGGCTTTCGTAGGATACGGTCCAGATATACACGCCGTCTTGCACATAATACCCGTCTATACCGGGCACCCAGACTTGTTCCGGATCAGTGGTCTCGAAAATCAACTCGCCCCAACGATTGAATATTTTCAAATTGAAATTTTCCAAGTTTTCTCCATATACGCGAAATACATCGTTGATGCCATCATTATTTGGAGTAATGGTGTTGGGGATATAGACCGGAAAATAAGGCTTGACAAATACAGAATCGGTTGCCGTGCAGCCCAATCCGTCTGTCACGGTGAGGTAGAAATATGTGGGCTCATCAGGCCAAGCGTAGGGATAAATGCAATCGGTGCAGGATAAGTCTTCGGAATCATTCCAATAATAATCCAAACCAAAGTTGTTGCCCATCAATTGCACAACCCCCGGCGCATCAAAGTAGATATCGGGTCCGGCATCCACATTGGGTGCTTCGAGAATATTGACTTCTACCGTTGCTTCGGCGGCACAGCCGTTTTCATCAATGCCGGTCACCGTCATGGTGGTGGTGGTGGGTGGTGAAACGAAAGTGGTCTGCGCAGCAGGATCACTGCAATATTCTGCCGGACTCCATATATAGGATACACCTCCCGTGGCACTCACTTCGAGCCAAGATCCAAAACAAATGGTGCCTCCACCAGATGCGGTAATTTCTGGTACAATGACATGCACGGTCACTTGGTCTTCGCCGCTGCCACACGGATTGATCAAAGCAATGGTATAGGTCGTGGTGGTGGTGGGCGAGGCCATCACGCTTTGTGCCGATGGGTTACTGATTCCCGCGGTGGGTGTCCATTGCCAAATGCTCGCGTCATTGGCCGTGATCTGAACATTGTTGCCAAGGCAGATGGTTTCATCAGGATAAATATTTCCTCCGGGAAAATCACTGATTACATTGACAGTCACTTCTTGCACTTCCACACAACCGTTGTTGTTGGTAATTTCGACGGTAAACACAGTGGTGTCTATCGGTGACGCTACGGGCGTAGGACTTGTAGCGCTATTGAGCCATTGAGCCGGACTCCACAAATACGAGACTCCTCCAAATGCTTGGAGTGTAGTTGTTCCCCCCAAACAAATCGTCGCATCATTACTGATATCAGATACGGAAGGAAAGACTTCGACGACTACTCCCACGGTGTCCGTTTCGCAATTGTTTGAATCGACGGCATAAAATGTATGAGTGGCATCGACAATGGCCGTGGGGTTGGGTATGGTGGTGCTCGATAATAGCGGATCATTGACCCAAATCAAATTCGCAGTTCCTGTTGCTTGCAATTGGATTTGATCGCCCGAACAGACCGGTCCGATTTCTTCTATTTGCGGATTGACCCCGGGAAGCACGGTGATGGTGATGTATGTGGTATCCGGATCGAGGCAATCGTTGGTGTGCGAAGCGATCATCATAATTTGAAATTCGCCCGATTGCTCGAAAGTATGTATTGGATCTTCTTGGTTGGAAGTACCACCATCGCCAAAGGTCCAATTGTATTGATTGGCTCCTTGTGATGTATTGATAAATGCCGCGGGCGAACCCTCACACACGGTAGATGGCCCGTCGATGTTGATCTCGGCGACAATTTTTCCCAAATTAAATCGGAAGACCGCCAGGTTGCATCCCATGCTTTCATTGGTGGCGCTCCACGCTCCCGGAGATGTCGGGAAATCGGAATTGTTTTGACATCCGGCGCATACCGCTTGATACACGGTGCCGTTTTTGGCAAAGCGCGAAGTACCGCCATCCACGTGCTCCGAACTTTCGGCACCCCCTAAGAAAGAAGCGTAAAGCAAATCTGTGGCATCGGCATTCAACACGCAGAGATAAAAATCGCTGCCGTCTGTGGTCGATTGAAAGGCATCTGCGGTGATAGGCAATCCATTGGTAGTGCTGTTTACAGCATAACAATCGTAGGCCGTTTGACAGACATTCGAATTGGTTTCGCCGCCCCATCCGCTGAAGTAAATTTGATTGCATTCGCTGACCAAAAAGGCGGTGGGTGAAATATCAATATGCCCGCTGGAAGTGCCAATGGTGGTGGTCCACGTAAGAGCTCCTAACGACGCGTTGTATTTGCGAATAAATTGTCCGCTATTGGGTTGGCCATACAATCCGGGACTAATGCCCATGTCGCCCTCGGATTGTCCGAGTGCGTAGATGTCGCCGTTTTCATCGGTCTGTACGAAATAGACTTGATCGTATTCCATTGTGCCAACAAAAGTGCCAGAGAGCACTTCGAAGGTGGTGGAATTGAGTCGGGTGATAAAGCCATCGGTTTGTCCGTTGTGGCTTATGTCATGACCATTGGAAGCATGCGGATAATTAGCGCTCTTGGTACCTCCGGCGATAATCAAATTGCCGAATTGATCAAATTCAATGGCGTAGGCGGCATCGGCCCCGTTGCCGCCCAAATAGGTGCACGCCATCAATGCAGATAAACTGCTGTTCATTTTAAACACAATCCCATCGCAATCACCGCCACCGTAGGTTTGTTGTGCGCCTTGATTGATCATTGGGAAATTGCCGCGTGAAACAGAAGCCACGTAAATGTTGTCGCCCTGATCTACATTCACTTCTCCGCGAAAAGCATCACCGTAGTTGAAGTAGAGCTGATCGGCATAGTTGAGCCCATCGTTGGCATCGCCGCCCACGAAAGTGGATTGCAACATCACCCCGTTGGGATCAAATTTGGAGAGAAAAAAATCGCAGCCATTCAAGTGCCCACTGGTGAAGAAATTATTCATCACCAAGAGGGGGCCGCCCATGAATGTGGTCTGAAATGCGCCGGTGGTCGTAGGAAAATTGTTGCTTCCCGTCACCCCCATCAAAATGAAATTGTTTTGCGAATCGGCCACGATGCTGTGCGGTGTTTCCTGCACGTTGCCACCGAGGTAGGTGGAATAAAGCAATTGGCTACCATCAGCAGAAAATTTAGAGAGGGCCACATCCATGTAGTTGTTGGCCGAAGTATTGAAGTTTTGGGAGAAAGCGCCCGTAGTGGTGGGATAACCCGCAGCAAATACGGCAGCGCCGCTGATGAGCGCATCGTCGCTATCATTGGCCGCGGTGAACCCGAAGTTGGAAGCGGGTGAGCCGATGTAGGTAGAAAAAGCGATTTCGGGATCGATCACCAGATCGACCGCCTTATTGTATGTGCCGATAGCAAAGCGCAGTTGGTTGTTCTCTAAGACATAGGCAATTGGAATTTCGACCAATTGTGCGCCGATGATTTGATAGGCGAATGGTTTTTTCTCGATCACCTCGCCCACTGCTGTTTTCAGATGAATTTCACCGTCGATCAGGGCAGCGTCAACCCCCTCAAATTGGAGAGTGATTTGCGTAGGGTCGCCGCCCGGAGCCACGATGAAATCATATTTGGCCGTTTCGGAAGTGGAGTAAAACCGCGTGTCGATATGCGGATAAATATGGTGAAAAAGCCATTGGTTGAACACTGGCACGTGGTCGGCCCAATGCAGGGGATCATTGTTTTGGTAAAAATTGTAATAGTATTTTTCCGGATCGAGGCCCGAGGTGCCTTGTAGGTCGGCGCCTACAAAGCGCATGCGGTATACATGGCCCACAATGCTATCCGGATGGGCATTGCCTGGGTGCAGGCCTTGGATAAAGGCCGGATCGAAGAGTTGGTAGGTGATGGCGTTTTGCTCGTACCAGATTTGGCCGTGGGTGAGCTCGGCGCGGGCGTTGACGTGGTCGGGCCATTGCCCAGCATTCGGCACAAAGCGCATCTGCGCCCACGCGATAACCGGAGCGAAGAGGACAATGAGGTTAAAGAATGCTTTCAACACAGGAGTAAGACCACCAAGGGAAAGAGAAAGTTGCCGTTTGTACATCTCAAATCTAGTGAAAATGAGGAAAATCAACAAAATGGGGTAAATACCGTAGGAGGAACTTCGACAAAAAAGTGTTTATTTGTGATGAAATAAAACCAATACACGATGAAAACCTCAAAGATTTTAAGCATTATGGCCCTATTTGTAGGCGCTATTTTATTCATGGGCTGCCCGTATTCAAGCTCAGTACCGCTGAGTGCTGAAGGCATGAAAGTAGCAGACAGCTATATCGGCACGTGGGAGAAAGCCGGTAGCGAAGGCGAAACCATTGAAGTGAAGCGCACCAGCGCCACCACCATGGATGTTCTCCAAACCTCTACCTATGATGGCACGGTGACTACTTACCATTGCTATTTCACCGACATCAACGGTACCTTGTTTTTGAACTTGAAAGAAGACGGCGAGTATGCGTCGTATTATTTCTACAAGTTGGAAAAAGATGGCGAATTCAAGATCAAAGTGCTTGAAGTCACCAGCTATATCCGCGAAACATTTGAGAGCAGCGAAGACATGAAAAAGTTCTTTGCGGCGAATATGAACAACAGCTATTTCTACAGCACCGAAGAAACGACCTACTACAAAGTAAAATAAGGTTCTCGGAAACTCCGAAAAGCAAACCGCCCCGGCATGCACCATGTCGGGGCGGTTTTGTTTTTAATCAATCACCAAATGGATGATTTCCGGTTGATCAAAACCGAGAATCATCATTTCGTACAATCCGGCAGGGAGCTCGGTCAAATTGATTTTTCCTGAATGCATCCAAGAAGAATCATGCAATGAGCTAAACACTTTTTTTCCGGCAATATCAAATACTTCAATAACGGATTCCTTTGGCCAAAAGGCAGATTCAAGTGTGAATTCACCATGGCTTGGATTGGGATAAACGCTCACGTGATTGGTGTACTCCTCTTTTTTCAAGAATACCCAATTGGCGCAGCTTACAAAGCTCACATAGTTTGGCGAAACAATGGTCACACCAAGACGATAACTAGCTAGGTCGTTTGTTTCTGGGTCAAGGGATTCTTGAATGGTTTGTGTCAAATTGGTAGAGTCAATTTCAGCGAGAACTATTTCACGCCACATGTTGAGTTCTGCTTGTTCCAAAGAGTCAATAGCGCAATCGCCCAAGTGTTGGAAGACCCAATAGGCAGTTTCGGGTTTGCCGATGGTTTTGAACAACTGGCCTTTGTTGAGCTCCAGATAAAACTGGGTGTAATACAAACTATCATCGACGCTTGATGTAGTCAACGAATTCAGTACATCAACATATTGCTGCACCGCAGGCTCAAAGGATGTTTGATTGTTTGCTGCACTGAGTTCTTGATCGTTGAACAAGTTTTCTACGGCCGATTTCATGTGCTCAACTCCCCAATGTATGAGAGATCTGGTTGTATCGTCTTGCATATTTAAGTCAGCGCTGAGTATTTCATGAAAAAATGCAACAGCATCCAAATCATTGGCAAGTGAATCATAGAGTTCAGTATTGCTGAATGCCACGCCCAATGCGCTATCTAGAGGAACATTGTAAAAGTGATCTGTATTAATAATGGGTATAGTCTCTACTTGCGATTTTAATTGCCCTGGCGTCTGTACCAGGCGCAATTCAGGATTGTCGAGTTGAATAGCCGATTTCACGCGTGGTTTAACAAAAGGTTTTGTTGCTGGACAATCAACCGCGTAGATAGGGTTTGCATCATGCAGGTGCACTGCGCATCCGTCGTCCATGCCGACGCAATCGTTTCCCCCCACGTAAAACATAGAACAGCCTTCGTTGGGCTCGTCGTTCCAATAATTTCCAGAGACATCAAACTCTTGAACAGAACATACAGCATCACAGAAGCCGTAAACACTTCCAATGATATTGGAGTAGTTCCAGTTTCTAAATTCATTAAATCCTTTGACAATATTGAAGTCTATCGCATGATTGAGGCGAATATTGTGGTTGTTATTAATGAAATGATTGTGTCCGGCAAAATCAGACTCACTCATATTGACACGCGTTTTTTCTCCAAGTAAGCCGGTAATATTTTCACCAATAAAATTGCATCGCAAGGAGATTTTTCCCGAAGCTTTAATTATACCGGTGCCATAGCCTTGAATCTCATTGTTGTGGGCAATGATTTCTACAATACTACGATCTTGAATAGCAAACGGAATATGCAAATCATCCGATTGGAAAACTGTTTGTGTGATGGTCGAAGTTTGATTCAAAGAGTTGGACAAAATGCCACAATTATGGAAAGAGGATAGACTCACTTTATACCCTGTTTTAGTCGCAATGAATCCGGACTCAGTGCCATTGAAATCGGATTGCGAAATGGTGGTGAAGGCGCCTTCAGAATTGAGTGCTACCTCTTCAAATGTGTTTCGGGTGAAGTTGCATGGAGAGTATCTGATTTTCCAAATAGCATTTTCTGCACCGATGTTTATGGCTGTGGATTGAAATGAATAGACAGGTACAGTGCATACCAACTGGGCATTTTCGCCAAAATGCAGTTGGGAATTATTAATGTTCAATTGAGCGGTTGTCCCATAGATGTATCCTGCGGATTCTGGATCAACTACCAACATGGGCGCGTCATTTCCGCCGTTGTGCAATTTGAGGACCGCATTATTTCCAAGCGCTATTTTATTATTTGACCCACTACCGAAATGAATGTATCCCGTGGCACCGAATGGATGTTCGGGGGAGATGACTTTGTTGTTGGGAACATTAATTTTTCCGTCCATCAATGAGATGCGTGTCCCATAATCTTGCAACACAAGTGAGGCGCAATTCAGCGTCAGTTGAGGCTGTTCCGCACTCGAATTTATGCGCTCAATTTCAATATTTGAGTTGTCATAGAGACGGAGATCGTTGTTATTCATGGTGGCCCATGAACCAGACTGAATTTCAAATCCAACATTCACGGTATTGAAAGTTCCACCATCGAAAATTATGGCGCTGTTGTTGGCATTGGTCCAATGGGCATCAAACATGTCGATTTGCGTGTTGGTGAAATGACCTTCACTTTGGAAATCGAACATCCATTCGGTTTCTTTCAACATGAAGTATGAATCAATGATATTCATTTGCGCGTGGTCATGCAGAGAAACATAGAGATTACCTTGATTGGTGTCTTTAATGAAAGTGGCCGCGTTCATTTCAATCTGACCACCGCCCACACAGGAGATGAGCGAATTCTGAACACCAGGACCGTAGGTCACTTCCGCATCGTCAATTGTGAGTTTTCCTCCGTCTTTTACCTCAATGTCTAAGCCGTGAGAAAGCTTGAGCTCTCCTCCATTTTCAATGCGCAATTCTGCACCAGATTCAATGATTACTTTCGCCGTGGTAGCATCATCGAAAGCAGTATTGGCCAGGCCTTGGATCACACTACCAGCGGTCAACACCACTTGGTTGCCCGATTTGATAATCAAATTAGTGCCCTTGAAAAGATCGAGTTTAGTTCCTTCATCAAATGTCAGTGTAGTTGGAGCGCCACTTTCACTGCACACGATGAGATCGTTTTCTAAAGTAATTTTTCCATTTGCGCCATGCACGAGTAAATCGTGACTGAGATATGCAGGAGCAGCGATGCCTTGCTCTTTATAGAAAGCAAATTTGGGTGTCACGTGCAGATCATCGACAAGGTCATCCAGCGGTGTGATTTGATCTAAGCATTGACACGTATTCATTTCACCGACATGGTTACTATTCCAAATCAGCGAGTACAAATTGTGATAGAGCATATAATCTAATCCATTGTATTCTCCACGGAAAGAGGGATCGTTTGGACCATTCTGCGCATTATCCGGATGAAATAACAAGGATTGTGATGCCCAACCATCAGCGGCTTGGCTGCTCATGTTGTTTGGATCAGCCCATGGGCCGAGGCAGGGAGCGCTTGCTAGAAGGTTGCGATAGAAGTTCTGGTTCATTGTAAGAGGCTGCGCGTTTTCGTGCAATACCGAATACAACATGGGGTACCAATAGAATGCATTTTCCGGCAGCATAGCGTTTTGTTTGATATAGTCAAAACTCCAGAGTTGGGCCAACGTGGCTGCTTGAAGCATGATGTGAATGTTGTCTTCATTCATGACACCCTCAAAAAGACAAAAGTTGACAGGAATGTCTTCGACATTGATATCGAAGCAGAATCCATTATTACTGATGGGAACATTGAGATTGTCGGAGATATCCCACAAGCCTTCAATTGTTTCATGTGATATCGGGATGAGATTGCCTAATAAGCGGATTCCATCATCCACGGCCATGGCTTCAGCGTCCTCATGGGAGATGCCATAGAAGCCTTCAAGAAAATCGATGTACTCATCGGCGCCACCGACCATTTCCAAAGAAATGTTGTGAAACATGGGGGCTTCCGGTTGGCAGTAAGCACCGCGTGAAACATGGTCATCATTGTCTTCTTCGAGAATGAAGTAATTGTCTTCTTCGAGGCGCGAATAGAATCGAGCAACGGTATTCTTGAGGTAACTGTGCAACTGCATGGGTGCATCTTCTGGGGTAGGTTGAATGAGCACGTCCGGCACCAACTTCCACGTCATATATAGCGCCGTGAAAATATCAAGTAGTTGATCCAGACTCTGTACGTTGTTTGGGTTCATTCCTTCATGCTGTCCCGCCGTTCCCTCATCATTCCAAACGATCAGTTCTGCGAAGTCGGAATGCACGGTATTGAAGTGTGCAGTAGTATTGAAAATCGCTGAGTATTCTTCGTTGAAGAAGGGTGTTGCAAAATTTTCTGGAACGTCATCACGCATCATCAATCCATTTGTCATGCCATCAGTTGTACCGGCTTCGTAAAGAAAAGCCTCTGCGGTAGCATCAATTCGACCGATTACCTTGAGGGCATAGTAGAGCTCGTTCAGCGTGGATTGGGCAGGCTGACCGGCATTAGCGAGCAGTCTATATTCGGTAGCCAACACTTGGATGTAATGACCGAGATAAATCGTTGCGTCGCTGTAATAGATAGCAGAATTTTCCTGGTCCAGGGAGTGTGCCCAATTTACGCGACGTGTGCACACGGGGATACTCATTCCTTGATCTGGTCCGATGACAGTAAAATTGTTTTTAAACCGATCGCGGTAGGCCCAGTACTTGTCGTTGAGGTCTTGATCGGGTTGGGCATGTGCCAGAAACGGCACACCCAGGAAGAGGGCGATAAGCCCTCTTTTCAGAGCGTGTTTCATAGATTTTAGTTTTTAAGTTTAAGCTGGGGGATAATCCGCTTATCCCAAGGCGTATATCGTTATTGGAATACCGCGTATTCCGTCAATTGCCAATCATCTCCTGTGTCTAAATCAATTTTGCGCACAATGCCAATGTGTTTGACTACAAAATAATGGGTGTCGTGATCATATTCTGAAGCATCGTTTATTACATGGATTTCTACCACATCTTTAAACTGAAGTCCCCCAATTTGAAGAATTGGATGTATCGCTACTATTTGTGAGCTCGAGTTTGGAATTGGAGGGTTTGTGCTATTCCCAACAAACATT
>JBMOFW010000016.1:0-24454 GCA_049318685.1 Flavobacteriales bacterium | reverse complement strand
CTTCCGCACTCATCGAACCATTTAAGAGTAGAAAATCATTTTTTTGTTTCCTGAATCGATCTATCGATAAATTCACCATGATTCTTCTGACCCAACCTTCAAACGACCCGGCTCCGGTATACTTGTTCATGTTTTGAAAGACTTTTATGAAGCCTTCTTGCAGAACATCCATGGCCTGATCTGTATCCCTAGTATAGCGCAAGCACACCACTTTCATTTTACCGTAAAGTAGCTTATACACAGCTTGTTGAGCCTTTCTGTCCCCTTCGAGACAGCCCTGAATCAGCTGTTGTAATTGCTTGTCTTCAACCACAGTATACGCTTTTTAGACGGCAACTGTTAAAAAGGGTTGCCACTTACAAATGTAATTGATTCAATTTTTTTTCAAAATATATTCTAAACCTATTCGTTTTTAGGCCCTTTGATTTTTGAATCCATAATCTCCATCCTACCTTTGCTCCATGTCAAAAAGAGTAGTTGTAGGTCTTTCGGGAGGTGTGGATTCGAGCGTTGCAGCATATCTGCTTCAACAGCAAGGGTTTGACGTTGTGGGGATTTTTATGCGCAATTGGCACGATGAGTCAGTGACTATCAATAATGAATGTCCGTGGATAGACGATAGCAATGATGCCATGCTCGTGGCCGAGCACTTGGGAATTCCTTTTCAAGTGCTTGATTTGAGCAAAGAATACAAAGAAAGGATTGTCGATTACATGTTTAGTGAGTATGAATCGGGTCGTACTCCCAATCCGGATGTCCTGTGCAATAGGGAAATCAAGTTTGATATTTTTCTCAAAGCGGCGATCAACCTCAAAGCAGATTTTGTGGCCACAGGCCATTACTGTCAAAAGGCTTCGTTTCAAGATGTCAACGGAAATGAAGTGTTTAGGTTGATCGCAGGGGCAGATCCGAATAAAGATCAAAGCTATTTTCTGTGTCAATTGTCTCAAGAACAGCTTTCTAAAGCACTATTCCCAATCGGTCATTTGCAGAAAAGTCAAGTGAGAGATATTGCCCGTGAAATAGGGCTTCCTACCGCTGAGAAAAAGGATAGCCAAGGGCTCTGCTTTATTGGCAAAGTAAAACTACCGACATTTCTCCAGCAGCAGCTGGATCCTAAACAAGGGGAAGTTGTCGAAGTGCCCAATGAAGAAAGACTTTTTCCTTTGTTTAAAGGAAATGCCGTCACCAAGGATGAAATAATACAAGCGAGTACGCCGTATCAATTCGAAAAAGGCCAGGGCAAAATCGTGGGTAAACACAATGGCGCTCACTTCTATACAATTGGCCAACGACGCGGACTAGGGGTGGGGGGAAAGGCTGAACCACTATTCATCGTCGAAATTGATACCGAAGCCAACTTGGTATATGTCGGTCAAGGAGAGGAGCATCCTGCACTCAATCGTCGTGGATTACGTGTGAATAACTCAGAAATACATTGGATTCGACCTGATTTGCAATTGAAAATTGGAGATTCAGCAAGCTATATGTGCCGCATTAGATATCGTCAACCGCTTGTTCAAGCGCGCTTGCACCAAGAAGAAGAAGGTTTGTTTATCGTCTTCGATGAATGGCAAAAAGGCATTGCTCGCGGTCAATTTGCGGCATGGTATGATGGCGAGGAATTGATTGGGAGCGGAGTAATTTCCTAGTAACGAGAAGATTGTGCAACCTTTTTTGTTAAGAAAAGGTCTGTAATAATGTGTTTTGGCTATATTGCCTGCAAAACGAACCAAATTAACCCTTCACATTATGAAAAAACTCTATGGTTATCTAGCGATGCTGTTGTTTTCTATGACATCATTGCTCTCTACCGGTCAGGTAGTTTGTGAAAATACCCTAGTGTCATTCTCGCTTTCTTCAGGATATTTTCCGAATGAAGTGAGTTTTTACATTACAGACGCCAATGGAAATACATTTGGCTCTTATAACGGACAGTCTACAACATTTACAGGAACATGGTGCTTGCAAGATGGTTGCTATACCATTGTTATGCAAGATTCTTTTGGAGATGGATGGAACAACGCCGTTTTGAGCATTTACATGATGAACGGAACTGCCTATACAGGCACGTTTTCATCTGGCTTCAACGGAGCTTTCCAGTTTGCTGTAAACACCGAAAATTGCGGAACTCCGGTGGCTTACGGTTGCACAAATCCGGCTGCAGAAAATTATAATCCGCTCGCCTCGGTGGACGATGGTAGCTGCGTTATAAATGGATGCACGGATCAAACAGCCATCAACTATAATCCAAGCGCAACGGCGAATGATGGCTCTTGTACCTATTGCAACAATGTTGGTTCGGTTAACGCCACTTTGTATCTGTGTACTTTCGGAAACGGCGGAAACGTGGAATTGGAAATTGTCGATTCAGCCGGTGAATCTCTAGCTTATGTATACGGCAGCGCGGGCGCCATTCAATATGTCTCTGTATGCCTCGAGCCAGGTGAGTGCTACACAGCAAACATGATTAACAATGTTGGTCCTTATGGTTGGTACAACGGATATTTTTGGATCAATGGAAATGGCGTTCAATATATCAATGCTTCCCCTGATGATAACAGCGCGCTCCAAAGCGTATCTTTTAGTATCGATGGTACTTGCGGTCCATCATACGGTTGCACAGATCCTACTGCCGTGAATTATGATGCTGACGCAGACCTAGCTGATAACTCGTGTCAATACGCTGGCTGCACAGACCAATCAGCAATCAATTTTGATTACAATGCTACAATAGATGACGGATCTTGCGAATACTGCAATGCTCCTGGCTCAGTCTTGGCGAATCTTTATATCTGCACATTTAGCAATGGTGGTCAAGTAGAATTCCAAATTCTTGACGACCAAGGCAACGAAGTTACCTATGTCAACGGACTTTCTAATGGAGCTATTTACAATGCACAGGTGTGTTTGATGCCCGGCACTTGCTACACCGTAAATATGATTAACAATGCAGGTCCGTATGGATGGTACAATGGTTACTATTGGGTAAACGTTAATGGATGGCAAGTGTCAACGTCATCTCTTCCTTCAGGATCGGCTTTTTCATCTACAATCTTTAGTATTGATGGAACCTGCGGTCCTGTATTTATTTTGGGATGTACTGATCCAAGTGCCACGAATTACAACGCTGAAGCCACTCAAGATGATGGCTCTTGCGCCTATCCTGTAATGGGTTGTACGGATCCAAATGCCGCAAACTTTAATGCATTAGCAACTGTTGATGACGGTTCTTGCGTGATTGCTTCTGATTGCGAAGCCAATTTCGTGGTTTTCACACTAGGTGGTAGCTATTGGAGCAATGAAATGAGCTTCCAAATCTTGGGTAGCGACGGTTCTGTTTTGGCCTCAGGTCAAGGTGCTAGCACAACTTATGCATGTCTCGGCAACGATTGTTATACTGTACAAATGTTTGACACCTTCGGAGATGGTTGGGACAACGGCTCCTTGAGCATTATGACGTCAGGTGCTGTTGTGGGCGAATTTACATTCACCTCCGGCACGTCTGCAATCGCTGGATTTGGATTGAATGCAGAGGGCTGCATCGGACAAACTTTGGGATGTACTGATCCAAACGCGCTCAATTACAACCCAGCCGCCACTCAAGACGATGGCAGCTGTCAATATGAGTCTGAATGCGATGGCAACTTGGTGAATATTTATATTCAAACGCAAAATTGGGGTTCTGAAATCAGCTGGTCTTTGATTGCTGAAGATGGCTCTGTGGCTGCATCAGGTTCCGGTTATTCAAGTTGGAATTCCTACTACAGCTACGCTTGCTTGCCTGCAGGTTGCTACCAAATGGTCATGAATGATTCTTGGGGCGATGGTTGGAACGGCGCTTATTTCATGATTTACGGTGCCAATACCTATGCGGAAGGTACTTTACTTTATGGATCAACTGCTTCTGACTTTGTTGGCGTCGGTGTACAATGTGGCGATATCGCTGGTTGCACGGATTCAAGCGCAATGAACTACAATCCAGCTGCTACAGTGGAAGATGGATCATGCATGTACAACACAAATCCGTTCAATGGCGAAACTCCGGGCATCCTAGAAGTGGAAGTGAATCTTTTCCCGAACCCAACCAATGGAGGTATGGTAGTAGATGTAACTAATCTCAACGCCACTGAAAATATCCGCATACTAATCACTTCAGTTGAAGGCAAAGTGGTACGCGATATTATCATGGGCAATGAAGAACCATCTAGAAAATTCAATCTTGACGTGACCGATTTGTCATCGGGTTACTATGTGCTCTCTTTGAGCAATGGTGGTAAAGTAACAGTGAATTCGTTCGTGAAGAATTAATATTGTTTTGATTAAATGAAAAAGCCCTCTCCATGGAGAGGGCTTTTTTTATTTATTAGAAAAAAAATTAAACGCGTTCTGCAACTTTATAATCGTTGCGATGGGATGAATTGCGTCCAATCAATTCACCTAAAAAACCGGTCAAGAAAAACTGCGAGCCAATGATCATGGTCGTTAGTGCAATGTAGAAGATGGACTGATCAGCAATATTTTTTTGGTAATCATTGTTCCACAATGCCCACAATTTGCTCCCGCCGATATAAGCAAAAGCCATAAATCCAATCATAAACATCAACAATCCCAAACTACCGAAAAAGTGCATAGGCTTTTTACCAAATTTGGAAATGAAAGTAATTGTTAGGAGATCCAAAAAACCATTGATAAATCGTTCGAGACCGAATTTTGAAACACCAAATTGGCGAGCGCGATGCTCCACTACTTTTTCTCCGATTTTTTTGAAGCCTTCTTTCTTCGCCATCACCGGAATATAACGGTGCATTTCGCCAAAAATCTCGAGGCTTTTCACCACATTTTTACGGTAAATTTTCAAGCCACAATTGAAGTCATGCAGATGTATGCCGCTCATTTTGCGCGTGGCCCAGTTAAATAGTTTGGTCGGAATCGTCTTCGAAATAGGATCGTAGCGTTTTTTCTTCCAGCCACTTACTAAATCGAATCCATCTTTTATGATCATATCACGCAATGCCGGAATTTCTTCGGGAGAGTCTTGAAGATCGGCATCCATGGTAAAAACAACTTCTCCTTGTGCTGCCTCAAAGCCTACGTGCAGAGCAGCACTTTTTCCATAATTGCGTTGGAATCGAATCCCCCTTACGCAAGGATCGTTAATTTGCAATTGGGTGATGACTTGCCAGGAAGTATCAGAAGAACCATCGTCAATAAAAATGACTTCGTAAGAAAAGCCATGTTTATGCATTACTTCTTGGATCCAACGATGCAATTCAGGTAATGACTCATCTTCATTCAAAAGCGGGATAACGATAGAAATATCCGTCATAAATTTTTTTCTGGTCTAAAGTCCTTTTGAGCAAAGGTATAGCCTCTTTCTCTGCAAGAATATGAATGTTTCATAAATATTAAATTTTGAATTCGGAAAAACCGCTTTACTTTTGCGCCAAAGGCAAGTCTTATACGACCAGCTCCCTTCAAATCCTCCAGGGCCGGAAGGCAGCAAAGGCAGATGGTTGTAGCGGTGCGATATAAGGGGCTTGCCTTTTTTTTATTTCCTTTGCCGCCAATCACTTCCCTTTATGAGTCAAAAGATTAAACTGACGACGTATAAAAACCGCGCTTACAGGAAAAAGCAAACCATTTCTTCTTTCTTGAAAAAACTGGTCAAGTCTAAACCCAGGGGCTTATCGAAACTCACTGCTGAGGCCGAAAAGGCTGCTTGGTCAGAAGTCAATTGCACCAATTGCGGCAACTGTTGTATGACAATGACTCCAACTTGGAAAAAGGCGGAGGTAAAAAAATTAGCAGCTCATTTGGGAATGACTTACGATGAGTTTTATCAAAAATGGCTTTACACGGAAGAGTCGACTGGCGATATAATGAATGATTCAACACCATGTCAATTCTTTGATCAAAAGAATGGTCTATGCACGGTGTATGAATTCAGGCCACATGATTGCGCAACGTTTCCCCATCTGTACAGAAAGGATTTTACGGATCAAATCGAAGTGTATACCGCCAACTTACACCGCTGTCCTGCCACCTTGGTTGCTATGGAACACTTACAAAAGGCGATAGAAGCAGAAAAGAGAAAATGATTGTTGGTGTAGACGAATTGAATACCATACCTTTGTGTAAATAAAATAGTTGCAGCGTGGAACTGGAAAGAGTTGTCCTTTCGCCTAGTCAAAAAGCATTACGTGTAAATCTCAACCCAGAGATCTATGGTACGTTCGCAGAAATCGGAGCGGGTCAAGAAGTGGTACGTCACTTTTTCCGTGCAGGTGGAGCAAGCGGTACCATCGCCAAGGCCATGAGTGCCTATGATAAAGACTTTAGTGATGCTATATATGGAAAAGAAACGAAAGGTCGCTACGTCTGCAAACCTCGCTTGATCAACATGCTCAATCACGAGTATAAATTGATCGAAGAGCGATTGAGTCGCAAAGTGCATGGCTCAAAGAAATTCTTCGCTTTTGCCAATACCTTCGCAACCATCAATTACCAAAAGACCATTCAAGGTCATGGATGGATGGGATTGAAATTTCAAACGGATGCAAGTAAGGAACCCAATATGGTCATCCTGCACGCGCGTCTGCATGAATTGGATGCCCTCCTTCAACAAGCTACTGTGGGGGTGTTGGGCGTCAATCTATTGTATGGGTGTTTCTTTTTTGCCAATAAACCAAAAGAATTGCTCCTTTCACTTTACGACAATCTTGGCCGAGATCAGATAGAAATTGATATGATTCAAATGACCGGTCCTGATTTTGAAACGGTCGACAATCGCTTGCTCTCTCTGCAATTGGTGAAAAATGGAATGACAGATGCCGTGATTTTCTCTCCTGACGGACGAAATCTTCAAGCCGCTGACGTTCTATACAAGAAAAATATCCTAGCCATTCGTGGAAGTTTCCGTCCGGTAACTAAAGTGAATATTGATATGATCATGAAGGGCATGAAGCTCTTCGAAAAAGAATACCGCGTTGAACAGGAAGACATTCAAGTTTTGTTTGAATTGACCCTAAACAACCTGCGCGCTGAGGGAGATATCGATGAGCAGGATTTCTTGGATCGTGCGGATATCCTTTGTTCTTTGGGGCAAACGGTGCTTGTTTCTAACTATTCGAAATATTACAAATTGGTTGAATATTTCTCGAAATACACCAATAAACGTATGGGTATCATCATGGGTACGAATATGTTGATGGAGTTGTTTAATGAGAAATATTATCGCGATATCAATGGTGGCATTCTCGAAGCTTTCGGAATTCTCTTCAGTCGTGACCTCAAGATTTATCTCTATCCATGGAAGGATACGGAAAGTGGAGAAATGCTGACGTCAAAAAATTGCCCAGTGCATCCACGATTGAAACCGCTGTTTGATTACCTATGTTACAATAAGCGTTTGGTAGATATTA
The DNA here is from genome assembly GCA_049318685.1 of Flavobacteriales bacterium. Taxonomy (GTDB): domain Bacteria; phylum Bacteroidota; class Bacteroidia; order Flavobacteriales_D; family Sanyastnellaceae; genus JAIXWP01. The sequence continues at coordinate 17,030 of JBMOFW010000016.1, read as the reverse complement.
CCGACTATAATCCCGATGTCATTGGCATTTACTCGAAAGATGTATTGGATATGATCAAACACGGACATGGTGGTTGGGAAGAGATGGTCCCTTCATATGTCGATACGATCATCAAAGACAATCGTCTCTTCGAATATGATCCTGAGAAAAAACCGGATCCAAATTACATTCCACCAACACGTCGTCAAAGCGAGCAGCGGGTTAATCCAATGTAATCAGAGGTCACTCAATTTAAACGTGTTTTCCAATCGAATGCCTTTCTCCGTTTCCATAACGGTGCAGCACTCATTTACACTGTCGTGTTCCAATACGAGCACATATTTTTCACGCGCTGCTTCTGAAAGAAACTTAGACTTTTCTTCCAATGTAATTAGTGGTCGCGTGTCATAACCCATCACATAGGGAAGCGGAATGTGGCCTGTACTCGGCAGCAAATCGGCCATAAAACAGATGATTCGGTCTTTATATTGAATGCGAGGAATCATCATACTGTCGGTATGTCCATCTACAAAGGTAATTCCGAATCCAAGCTCACTGCTGTCTGTTTTATCTGCCTGACGTTGAATGAAATTCAGTTGACCGCTTTCTTGAATGGGAAGAATATTTTCTGAAAGAAAACTCGCCTTTTCACGAGGATTTGGTTTTGTGGCCCATTCCCAATGACGATCGTTGCTCCAAAATTTGGCGTTTTCGAATGCCGGTCTAAAGGCTTCTTTAGAAGAATTGTATTCAATAGCTCCACCACAATGGTCAAAGTGCAGATGCGTCAAAAACACATCCGTAATGTCATTGCTATGAAATCCCAACGCATCGAGTGATTTGTCGAGCGACTCGTTGCCGTGCAGGTAATAATGACTGAAAAACTTCTCAGATTGTTTATTGCCAATGCCTGTATCTACGAGTATTAGTCTATTGCCATCTTCAATCAGGAGACAACGCATGGCCCAAGTGCACATATTGTTCTCATCTGCCGGATTTGTTTTACTCCAAATGGTTTTGGGAACAACGCCAAACATGGCGCCACCGTCTAATTTGAATAGACCGGTATTGACTACATGAACTTTCATCATAAAAAGGTTTAACCGTTGCTAAAGTAACGTAATTGGGTGGGTTTGAATTCGTATTTTCGCGACTTTCTTAATGATTTCAATTATGGAGCTCAACTCGCTCACAGCCATTTCCCCTATTGATGGTCGCTATCGCAAGCAGACTGAAAGCCTTAGCGGTTATTTTTCCGAATTGGCTTTAATAAAATATCGTGTTTGGGTAGAAGTGGAGTATTTCATAGCCCTTTGCGAACTACCGTTGCCGCAACTCAAAGACATTTCTGCGGAACAATTCCCTGCTTTACGCAAGATTTATTGGGATATGACGGAAGCTGATGCGCAGCAAGTCAAAGAAATGGAAAAGACCACCAATCACGATGTAAAAGCGGTGGAGTATTTTATAAAAAATGCCTTCGATAATCTTGGATTAGCCGATTACAAAGAGTTTATCCATTTTGGATTGACATCGCAAGACATCAACAATACCGCAATTCCGGCTTCATTTAGAGACGCTGTACAAGAGGTATTTATTCCCGGCGTTGATCGCGTTATCGACAAATTGATAGAGCTCTCTACAGAATGGAAAGATGTCGCGATGCTGGCCCGCACCCATGGGCAACCCGCATCGCCCACCAAGTTGGGAAAGGAAGTCTACGTGTTTGTGGAACGTCTCGATGAACAATTGACTCGTCTCGAAGAAACGCCTTATTCCGCCAAATTCGGAGGTGCGACAGGAAACTTCAATGCCCACCACGTGGCCTATCCACAAATCGATTGGGTGGATTTTGCCAATAAATTTCTCGCCGAAAAATTGGAATTGAAACGCTCTCGTTTCACTACTCAAATTGAACACTACGACAATCTCGCGGCGTCATTTGATGCCATCAAACGCACGAACACCATCCTTGTCGATCTCTGTCGCGATATGTGGACCTATGTATCGATGGATTATTTCAAACAGAAAACCAAGGAAGGAGAAGTTGGAAGTAGCGCGATGCCGCATAAAGTAAACCCAATTGATTTTGAAAATGCAGAAGGCAATCTAGGTATTGCAAACGCCTTGTTTGAACACCTTTCAGCAAAATTGCCAGTGAGTCGTCTGCAACGTGATTTGACCGATAGCACAGTGCTACGAAATGTGGGTGTGCCTTTCGCCCATACCGTGATTGCGTTAAATAGTATTGAAAAAGGATTGAATAAACTTCTTCTCAATCCGGATGCATTGAAGAAGGACTTGGAAAACAATTGGGCAGTGGTAGCAGAAGCCATTCAAACTATTTTGCGTCGCGAACTTTATCCGCAGCCCTACGAAGCTTTAAAAGCGTTGACTCGGGGGAAAACACAAATCACGGCTTTAGATATTCATCAGTTCATCGATGGATTAAATGTCAGTGATCAAATCAAAGAAGAATTGCGTGTGATCACGCCTTCAAATTATACCGGCATTGATTTGCTCGACAACGAGCTCGTTTAAGCACTATGAAAAAACTACTGGAAATATTCGCATTGGTCAAAGGGTACAAGGGAGCCTTGGTATCCAATTTAGTGTTCAATATTCTCAATGCGATATTTTCTCTTTTCACTTTCGCTGCAATTGTACCTTTTTTGAATATTCTATTCAAAACAGGTGAGGCCCCAAAAGAACCGGCGCCGGAAGCTTCATTTGTTATGCATCTCTGGTTCAAGTTTAATGTACAGTTAGATGCGTATATTGCTTCGCATGGCCAGTTGACAGCATTGTTTTGGATGTGCTTAGGAATAGTTGTACTTGCACTATTGAAAAATTTAGTGGGCTACATGAGCGTATTAAGTATCGCCATGATTCGCACGGCTGTGAGCAGAGATTTGCGCGAAAAAATGTACAACAAAGTACTTAATCTGCCATTGTCCTATTATTCGAACGAGCGCAAAGGAGATGTGATTTCGCGCATGACGAATGATTTAATGGAAATTGAATTCTCGGTGATAGGTACAGTGGAGGCCATGTTTAAATCGCCTGTGCTCATCATAACGTATTTCGTTTCACTTTTTGGAATGAGTTGGAAGTTGACCGCTTTTGCATTGATATTTCTTCCAGTCAGTGGTTTCTTGATTTCCGTAATCGCAAAAAGCTTGCGCAATGCGGCCAAGCGAGGCAAAGGAAGCATGAGCGATTTGGTGTCAATTATTGAAGAAACTCTCACAGGCATTCGTATCGTGAAAGTGTTCAATGCGGAAAAACAATTCAAACAAAAATTTGATCGCAACAATGATTTCTTGTTTCGATTGATGCACAAACTTTACCGCCGAGAATACCTTAGTTCACCCATGAGTGAATTTATCGCTTTGGTGACGGTTTCGGCGTTGTTGTATTTCGGCGGCGCTATCGTGGTCAAGGGTGAATTGAGTGGTGAATTCTTGATTTTGTATTTATTGGTTTTCTCTCAAATCATTCCTCCTGCAAAAGCGTTATCAGATGCTTTCTTCAAAGCAGCCAAAGGATACGCGTCGCTGGAGCGTGTCAATGAAATTCTCGATGTAGAAGAAACGATTAAGGATGCTCCAAATGCACGAGGAATCGCTGATTTTACTTCTGAAATAGAATTTAGAAATGTCCGATTCGGATACGCCGACCACGAAGTAATTAAAGGAATTAATCTCACGATAAAGAAGGGCCAAACCGTAGCGTTAGTAGGTCCTTCAGGTGGTGGTAAATCTACCATGGCTTCATTGCTTGCGCGCTTTTACGATCCTACTGAAGGTGTGGTATTGATCGACGGGGTCTCTCTTCGCGATTATAAAATTGAAGAAGTGAGAAGGCATATGGGCTTTGTTTCTCAAGACAGTATCTTGTTTAATGACAGCGTGAAAAATAATATCGCGCTGGGATCAGCAGGAATTCAAATGGAACGCATTATCCAATCAGCTCAAATTGCAAACGCAGAAGAGTTTATTCAACGTCTCGATGGTGAATATGATTTTGTAGTAGGAGAAAGTGGTAACAAACTCAGTGGTGGGCAAAAGCAACGCTTGGCAATAGCACGCGCTATTTTTAAGAATCCGCCAATTTTGATTTTGGATGAAGCGACTTCAGCGTTGGATACGCAAAGTGAAAAGCTCGTTCAAGAAGCTATTTATAAATTGATGGAGAATAGAACTTCGTTAGTCATTGCGCATCGTTTGTCTACGATTCAACGCGCTGACTTGATTGTTGTTCTGCAGCATGGGGTAATTGCGGAACAAGGAACACATGAAGAATTAATGGCGAAAGATGGTGTTTACAAAGCGCTTGTAGATATGCAGGACTTCAATTGATTAGCGCATCACCAGCACACTTCCGAAATACAAACCGTTTCCGATAAGCGGCACACCGTCAATGTCGAGTGCTTTTAAGGTATAGGTATATACGCCATCAGGCACGAAGTAGCCATCGATTCCGCCAGTCCAAGCTTGCTTTGGATCAACAGATTGAAAAATTATTCCTCCCCATTTATCAAAAATGATCAGCTCATAGTCAAAAATGCCCGTTCCCTTGATTTCAAAAACGTCATTGATACCATCACCATTAGGTGAAAAGGCATTCGGTGCATAGATCGAACTGCAGTCAACTAACACCATTGTATTCGAGTAACTGAAACATCCATCGAGTTCAGCGATTGCTGTAAAAGTTGTTGTGGCGGTGGGATTTACAAGAGCGATAGCTGAAGAACCATGTGCGATAAATTCATTCTCTTGCCATGTAATAATTCCATCTCCGATAGCTTCAATGACTGCCCCATCCACACAATTACTTTCGACCGTTGGTTCAGTAGAAAGTTCCGGCAATGGGCTAAAAGTATAGGTTAACGTATCACGTCCAATGCATCCTTGACTATCTACCACTTCAACAGTATATTCATCACTTTGAGTAATTCCAATGGTTAGCGTACTTTCGTCTGTCGACCACAGGACGTTATCAAAAGTACCGGTCAAATTGAGCGTTACCGTTTCGCCTTGGCAAGCGGTGGGAGCAGAAGGAGTAATTTCGGTCTCAATTCCATCTAAAAACAAGACGTCAATAGGAGCAGATTGAGATGTGCAACCCGAGGAAGCTGTTATAACAAAATAGTAGGAGCCTTCTTGATCGGCGTCGATATTATTTCCGGATTCTCCGTTGAGGATGTTGCCTTCATAATACCATTCATAAGTGCCGGTGGCAGCGCCACTCAGCGTCACAAAATCATTGCAAGTTGGAAGGGTTGTCGAACTGGATATACTTGCATCGGGAACTGCTGCTGCGCTTATGGTAATGTCTCCTTCAATTTCGCAGCCTTCGTTGGTCGTCACCGAAACGGTATATGTTCCTGGAGAATTGATGTTTAGCGAATTCGTTGACTCGTTGAGATTTGTAGTTCCTTCGAACCAAGCATATTGAGAATAAATGACTGCAACACTTAAAACCGACGACTCATTCGGGCATAGTGAATTTCCATTCGAACTCGCAATCGTCGGGTTTGTAATAGCAATTTCAGAAATACTGACAGTGTTTGTATTCGTTTCGCATCCTGCAGCATTATAGAGAGTCACAAAGTAATTTCCAGCTGTTGTCACGTTTAGTTGATTGCTTGATTCTGTCAGCATCCCGGAGTCATTCCGCCAAACGTGTGTGTCGTACGTTCCTGTTAATGTAATGACGGTTGACTCTTGAGGACAAAGTTCATTATCAGGGGTGCTAATCGATCCTGTCGGCAATGGATCTACAGAAACCGCTATACTATTTGTATTGATCTCACATCCAGCTGCATTGGTTACCGTAGCATAATAATTTGATTCTTGGTTTACGACAAGTTGATTGCTCACTTCAGAAAGTGCACCGGAGTCATTATGCCAAACCAAGCTTGTGTAATTTCCTACTAAAGTGATGGTGGTGTTTTCGCCTTCGCAAAGCAAAGTTTCTGCAGCGCTGATCGAACCCGAAGGTAGAGGCACCGCATCGATCACGATCGAGTTGGTTGTGTATTCGCAACCCGCTGAATTGGCTAAAATGGCGTAGTATTCGCCTGAAGAAGTGACAACGAGTTGATCGGTTGTGCTGGTAAGTGGACCAACTTGGTTATACCAAGTAAACGATGCATAAGTACCCGACAACGAAATTAAAGTAGAGGCCGGTTCACAGATTTGAGTATCGGTTGTAGCAATAGAGCCCGTTGGTAAAGGGCTTACATTGATCGCTATGCTATTTGAGGTAGCGCTGCATCCATTTGAAGTTATGACACAATTGAAATTTCCACTTACCGATGCGGAATAGGTGGAATTGGTCTCATTCACAAGCAATGTTGATCCATTGTACCATTGGTATGTACCTGTTCCATTGGCTTGAAGTGTTGTGGTTTCACCTGCGCACAAGTCGGCATTCCCCAACAGCGTGATGGAAGCACTTATTGAAGAAGTTAATGTGACAATGTTAGAAACACCTGAGCATCCATTTTCATTGACTTCTAAACTATAGTCTCCCACTTGAGTGGCATTATAGGTCGAATTCGTTGCACCGGGAATGGGATTATTGTTGAAAAGCCATTGCAAAGAACCAGTGGATGAAGTTTGCAATACCACAAAACCATTGGCACATAGATTTGTTGATCCTTGGGCCGAAATGGAAGGAGTTAGATTTGATCCAACTTGGACAAAGTTGGGCATCGTCAAAGAACTACTGCCACAAGAATTAGTTATCGTCAGTGTCACATCATAATTGCCAGCAGTGGGGTAGCAGATATTGTTTGGATTTTGTTGTGAACTAGTCGGAGTTGTTGCCCCTTCGAATGTCCATGACCATGTCGAGACATTTCCTACAGTTAAATCAGAAAAATTAATACAGTTTCCAGGGCAAATGATAGTTGCTGAAACATCGAAATCGATTTGCGCGGATTCGCCATTGCTTGCGTCTGGAGTTTCGCTGCCGGCTGTGACAGCTGCCCATTGAGATGAACCATCACATTGCCGAGCAATGCTCTGACCTTGTCCACCACCAGTAGGCAGGGATTCAAATAAACTGCCGTTGTTATAATTGAAATTAATGGGAGAACAACCTGAGATTGAAGGACTTGTTATACTAACCGGGAATTGACCGCTTCCCCATACCACGCCATTGACTAAAGCGCCTGTGTTGCTCAATAAAATTGCTTGTTCGGAACCATTGGTGAACACCCCAATTCCACCTGCTGATCCGCCGGTGCAATTGCAACTGGATAAATTGATATCAGGAACGAATCCGGAGTTGTTGCTTCCGATAGTTAAATAGCCATTCGCAGGAATGATGGTTCCGGAAGGGATAGTCACTGTAAAATCGCCATCGCTAAAAACAAAACAACTTACGTCTGTTGGCGTATTGCACGTATTGTAGAGTTCGATCCACTCTTCCGTGTTGGGCATACAATTTCCGTCGCAACTTCCAGCACCATTGATCATTATTTCATTGATCACCACACATTGACCCATGGAAAGGAGTTGCCACGATAGCAAAATCGATATAAGGAAGAGATGCTTCCGCAATAGCATGATGTAGAACTTAAATACAAAGGTAAGCCACCTACTTCGAAGCAATGGCCTTTTCTTTGTTATTCAATTGTAAAGTCTACTTAATAAAAATGTAAGCCCAAATCGAGCGGGAAAGACGAAAGGAGTAGGGGAAAAGAACTAAGCTGACCACGATTCCGGAGACCAAAAAAGTCATTGGATGGGTAAGAAAAGCGAATTCAATAAGTCCCCAAGCATCGAATATCTTGAGTGCAACCAATACTGAAACCCAAGTAGCCACGGTAAGCGCCCAACTTACATAAGCCGCTCCAAAATAGAAACCCGGTTCAGGTTGTAAATCAGTTCCACAAACATCACATTTCTTTTTGTTTACCCCCAATTTCTGAAGAGAATAAGTATTGGGATTTTCATAAAGGCTGGCTTCTTGACAATGAGGACATTTCAAAGCCATCATGGATACAAATCGGGAACTCTTTTTTTTCTCTGACATGGCACAAAAGTATTGAATCGAAGATGATTCGATAAGTGATTTCGGTCACATTATTGACAAACAACAGTGTCGTACACCGCGCCATATCCGATGAAGGCACCAAGTCCCCCCTGGACATTCGATTCTAAATTAAAAGGAACTGCAAAAGGACTGCCTTGATTTCCTATTTGATTTTCATAACTATCAATATACCGGAATGCGCCCAAGTCAATGACACAGCCGCGAACAACAACCGTGTCACCGCGTTTGAAGTATCCGGCTTCCTCGTTATTATCATCAAATTTTATGGAGTTGGGGGTGCGACCACGGTAATAAGCAAATTCGAAACTTAAGCCGTTGAAGAATGAATCATCGAAAACGGAGCCCAAAGGCGCAATAAAGCTATTGTCCTTTTGTTGGCCTGCCAATTCCGCGGGAGCATAGTCTGGATAGGAATTGATGCGCTTAGCATACCAACGATAGGCATTTCCGGTGGTGTCGGGGTCGGTCAATATACCGAAAATAAATCCCAAACTATCTTCTGTGTTGTCGTTTGGTACTTTAAACCAAAGGCTGTCCAATTCAACGAGATGATTGATTTTGGTAGTTGAAGAAAGTTCATGTTGGTCTTTAGAAACCTTCAGGGTATATGTTTTGCCAGTTTCCCCCCAAATGGCTGTATTGAAACTCGTATAACCACATATATTATAGTAGGCCAAGGTGGCCGGGTCAATGCCCAGTAATGCCGCAATCAATACTTTTTGTTCTTCGGTAAGATCGTCCGAACAAACTTCTATGAGCGTTTCCGTGATTTCTCCATTCGTCAATGTCACTGTGGCATCATGAACAAAGTAACTTTCAAGCGAAGTCAAATCCGCCGGGTCAAAATACCCTTGAGAATAAGTGAGTAAAACAATGGGTGGCTGTCCTTGCTCGATAGTTCCTTCAATTACAATTTTTTGCTCCGCTGCCGGTAAGTCGACTGTAATCTCTTTCTGACAACTCACTAAAATGGTGGTCAAAAGAGATATGAAACAGAAGTACGTGAGGCCTAATTTCGGATTCATTGTACAAACCTACTGTGAAAAATGTGACTTCAAAAATCCATCTTTGGGCTTAACACTTCTTAAGAGGGGGAGTGGGCAATCTGAAAAAAAAAACGCGTTATTTTTGGGTCAGACAAAAAAAATAATCCTAAAGTTATGTTGAAAAAGAACCTTATGCTTTTTGTCGCTGCGCTATTTGGCGGCATTGTTTCTCTCGGAGCTTATTCTTACTTGGCCTATCGCGCCGGAAACTCCACATTCATCTCTACTCCACAAATCCCTGCCATGACAGCCGGTTATGCCGGTCTGCCGGATGCAACACTAGATTTTACTGCCGCTGCGGAGCGGTCGGTAAATAGTGTCGTGCACGTTAAAACGGAAATGAAAGTGCAACCTGTCTTTAATCCTTGGGCGGATTTCTTTGGAAACCAATTGCAACCCCAGACACAAGTCGCGTCCGGATCGGGCGTAATTATTTCAACCGACGGTTACATCGTTACCAACAATCACGTGATTGACGGTGCAGAAAAAATCATGGTGACCTTGAATAATAATAAGAACTACGAAGCAAAATTGGTTGGACATGATCCATCTACCGATATCGCTGTCATTAAAATTGATGAAACTAAGTTGCCTGCGTTACCTTGGGGCAATTCGGATGATGTCAAAGTAGGGCAATGGGTATTGGCCGTGGGCAATCCCTTTGAATTGACGAGTACGGTTACTGCCGGTATTGTCAGTGCAAAAGCGCGAAACATCAACCTGTTGGGAGATAGTCGCAGCGGCGAGGAAATACTGCCTGTCGAATCGTTTATTCAAACAGACGCAGCGGTAAATCCGGGCAACAGCGGTGGAGCGTTGGTTAATACACGTGGTGAGTTGATCGGAATTAATACGGCCATCGCTTCCCGCACAGGCGCTTATTCAGGATATTCGTTTGCTGTACCTACCTCCATTGCTCGGAAAGTTGCCCTTGATCTTATCGAATTTGGAAATGTGCAACGTGCTTTTATCGGAGTGAGCATCAGTGACGTGAGTGAAGAACAAGCCGAGGCTAGCGGATTGAATGAAGTGGCAGGAATATATGTTCGCGGAGTGGCCGACAATGGCGCGGCAGCTGAAAGCGGCATGAAGGAAGGTGATATCATTCTCAAAGTTGGTGATGCTTCCGTGAAAAATGTGCCTCAGTTGCAAGAGCAAATCGCGCGCTACCGTCCTGGCGATAAAGTAAACCTGACCGTCTGGCGCGATAAGAAAATGCAAACCGTCAACGTGACCCTTAAAAATCGAGATGGCAAGGCAGAATTGAAAAATTTCGAAGAATCTGCGGCGGTGACGATGGCCGATTTAGGAGCTGAATTCACAGATATTACCGATGCAGATAAAGATGCCCTGCGCATTACAGGAGGAGCTAAAGTAAAATCGCTTTCGTCCGGTAAATTGGCTGCTGTAGGAATCCAAAAAGGATTTATCATAACAAAAGTGGATAAAACGCCAATCGCTTCTGCGGAAGATTTAAAGGCCGCTTTGACTGGAAAATCAGGCAATATTCTGTTGGAGGGGTATTATCCCAATGGAACAAAAGCCATCTTTGGTTTTGGATTGAGATGATCATTTTGAGGTACAAAATAAAAACCCCGGACTCCGGGGTTTTTTTATGCGTTTTAGTGAAGTCTAAGTCGCTAATCCTGCATAACTTTGTGCACTCAAGACACGGTTAATGAATCCCGTGTTCGATTATTTACCAAATTTTTTAATTCCATGTCTCAAAACAATCTTGCTACCGACACTTACAGCAATGAACTGAAAGTGTATGTGAATCAGGAAAGAGCTGCAGTTGATCTCGCCAACAGCGTGGGAAAATTGCTCTTCGAACAATCAATCGAATTGGTATTGTTCCGCAATCACCTTGTGGACACTCGTATTACCGAAATCTTGCGCCTGCATAAATATGCCGCCGAGGTAGTTGGTAAGCCCATCAGCATCTTTGATACTGCTGATTTGGCCAAAGAACTTTTGGTGATGGATTTGGCTCCGGCTAAAATAGATATTGGAAAACTCGCTAGTGAATGGCTTACTGCTCGCGAACATTACAAAACGCACAGAGAATTTCTCAATGATAAATTGAGCAACTTTGTCAACGATAATGGAAATGAAATAGAACCTCGCGATGTTGTTTTATACGGCTTTGGTCGTATCGGTCGTCTCGCCGCTCGTGAACTCATTAAACAAGCCGGTAAAGGCCAACAGTTGCGCTTGCGTGCCATTGTAACTCGTGAAAACGACGAACTTTCTATTAAAAAGCGTGCTGCCTTATTCGAAAACGACTCCGTTCACGGTCGTTTCAAAGGTACTGTTGATATAGACTATGAAGGAAAAGCACTTATTGTCAATGGACAACGTGTACATATGATTGCAACAAATGATCCTTCTGCAGTGGATTATACCGCCTACGGTATTGAAAATGCGCTCATGATTGACAATACGGGTGTGTTGAAAGATCGCGAAGGCTTGAGCAAACATCTCCAATCAAAAGGCGTTTCCAAAGTAATTCTAACAGCTCCAGGTAAGGAAGTTCCAAACATCGTATATGGTATCAACCACCGTGATTTGGATATTGAGAATGAAACCATCTTCTCTGCAGCAAGCTGCACGACCAATGCGATTTGTCCGATTTTGAAAACCATTCATGATGCGTTGGATTTGGATAAGGGTCACATTGAAACGGTGCATGCATACACCAACGACCAAAACTTGTTGGACAATATGCACAAAAAGAGCCGCCGTGGTCGAAGTGCCGCAGTTAACATGGTAATCACCGAAACTGGCGCAGGCAAAGCAGTGACCAAAGTAATTCCGGATTTGGCGAATAAACTGACTGCAAATGCGGTTCGTGTACCTACTCCAAACGGATCTTTGGCCATCGTTCACGCTTATGTGAATACAGCAACAACCCGCGATGAGGTGAATGCTATCGTAAGAAAGAAAGCCCTCGATGGGGATCTCGTAAATCAGATTTATTACAGCATCAGCGAAGAGTTGGTATCTAGCGATATTATCGGCAATGAATGCTGCTCAGTTTACGATTCTCAAGCGACAATAGTGAGCGCAGACGGAAAGGGAATTGTGTTGTACGTTTGGTATGACAATGAATTTGGCTATACGAAACAAGTGATTCGCTTGGCGAAGTATGTGGCTAAAGTGAGAAGAAATATTTATTACTAATCTATAACCAACATGGACGTATCTTTTGAACTCGTCATCATTGCGCTTGGTATCGCATTTTTAATGCGTTCCTTTCGAACTGTGCAACAAGGAACTATCGCTGTAGTCACCATTTTTGGTAAATACCGCCGTGTTCTCCAACCCGGATTGAATTTGACAATTCCTTTCATCGAAGTCATTTTCAAACGTATTTCGACGCAAAATCGTTCGGTGGAATTAGAGTTCCAAGCAGTGACGATCGACCAGGCCAACGTGTACTTCAAGTCCATGTTGTTGTATTCTGTCATCAACTCTGATGAAGAGACCATCAAAAAAGTAGCTTTCAAATTTGTGGACGACAAAAACTTGATGCAAGCGTTGATTCGCACCATTGAGGGTTCAATTCGTTCATTCGTTGCTACAAAACGTCAAGCTGAAGTGTTGTCTCTTCGTCGCGATATCGTTGAACATGTAAAAGAGCAAATCGATATCAATCTCGAAGAATGGGGATATCACTTGCAAGATTTGCAAATCAACGACATCACTTTTGATGAAGCCATTATGCGCTCAATGTCTCAAGTGGTTGCATCGAATAACTTGAAAGCGGCCGCTGAAAACGAAGGTCAAGCTTTGTTGATCACCAAAACAAAAGCTGCTGAGGCAGATGGTAACGCCATTAAAATTGCTGCACAAGCCGAAAGGGAAGCAGCTCAACTTCGTGGTCAAGGAGTGGCTTTGTTTAGAGAAGAAGTGGCGCGTGGTATGAATAACGCTGCGCGTGAAATGCAACAAGCTAACCTCGACACTTCAATGATTATGTTTTCAATGTGGACTGAAGCCATTAAGAACTTTGCGGAGTACGGAAAAGGAAATGTTATTTTCCTTGACGGAAGCCCCGAAGGCATGGCCAAGACCATGCGCCAAATGATGGGCATGAATACATTGATGGATGAACCGGAAAAGAAAAAGTAATGCATAAAAAAGGGAGGCGAAAGCCTCCCTTTTTATTTAATGAGTAATGGCAATTTTTGGTGCCGGCGTTGTTCGTTTCAGAATAAATAGTGTCAAAGCCAATAACAAAAGCATTGCGCCTCCTTTTGGACCATGGGTTTTAATCCATTTCCACAATAAAGCCGGAAAATCATTTTTCTTGGGTTGAGCTTTTTTGTGCTTGTCAAACTCACGAATATAATTGAACGATTTCTCGGAGTTTTTTCCGGATAGAGCAAAGAGTTCATCCACTTCAACCTTGCGTCTTTCGCTCAATTCGACCAAATAGTTTTGTCCGGCCTCACAATCAAACTCTCCCCAAGCGGGATTGGTCAAGACATATCGGGCTTGATAGTTTTCATTATTGGGAGTCACTTGAAAGGTGAGATCTGACGGGAATTTTGATTTTTCATACCGAACGTGCATTCGGGTGAAAAACACATTGGAACCTTCATTCAACCACCATACACCAGCTTGTGAAAGCTCATTCTGCATGGGTGGCGGACCAACACAAGGATCACATTTCATACCCCAGTTGGGCGTCACATTCCATGCATATTCGAGAAATACGGCATTGCGTCCTTCATTTTTCCAAGTACGTTCGAATACATTTTTATAAAAAGGCCCAAATTCTTCTTTAATAAATAGAGGAATCTTGCGGTCAGTTGGCATTTTCACTGTTCGGTAATTGGTACATTCCACGCGTCCACTGCGCGTAAAAGCATATACAATCATGTCTTGACTACCTGTGCTGTTCGCCATGCCCAAGCGAATAGGCAACATGAATTTTTCGTGCTCAAATGAAATTTGAATGGGATTGAGATAATCAAAATTCCCGGCTTTCAGTTTGCCTAAGTTCACCTTGACCACAAAAAATTTCATATTGCTTTTGATATAAGGATTAAGCACTTCATCAGCGGTTGGTGGAATTTTGTAACCGTTCATGATCAACCAATCCCTGAGGCCTGTGCTTTCTTTAGCGGATAAGAGGAGAATATCGTATTCACCTATTTGGTATTGCGCTTCTATCGTTACACCCATATCTAAGTCCATGTTGATGGATTTCATAGTGGAGGTGGGCGCAGCAGTTAAGGAAATGGAAAAGTCAGCTTCTTCAATCATCTTGTATTCCATACAGGGATTTTCATCATAATATTCAACGAGTCGGGGCGCGGAGTATGCATCGAGACTCTCAAACACACTGCGGTTGGAAATGCGAATGTCGGTTTCCTTGAGCACAACCGGAACAGGGACTACCATGGCGAAGTCGCGCACATCTCCTTTGAAATCGTTGCTCATCGTGATGACAGTTTTAAGTCCATCACGCACAAGAATGACTTCGCTTTTATTGTTGAAGAGCGTGGCATCAGCCTTGGCGACATAAAATCCGCAGAAGGAAAAAGATGGAGAACTCGCCAAAATGGCCAGTATCATGGGGAAGATTTTCTTAATCATGTTGAGATGGTATTAAGTGAATTTGTTTTTGCCAGAAGAATTTTTCTCCTTTGAATGCTTTGTCGATCAACGGTACGAATGGTGTTAGCGCGAATAGTATGAATTGAGGCGCTGCATAGAAAAAGTGAAAATTGATGATGTAAAATGAAGCCAATGCAATCAGCATAGTCCAAAGAATGCGGAGTGTACGATTGTTGGGGCTAGTCATTGGATCGGTGATCATGAAGAGCGCAAACAACCAAACCGATCCATTACAGAGCTTGTGAAATAAGACTTCATGATTCCAACCGAGATAGAGTATGGTTCGAGAGTATTCAGCAATGGCGTAGGTGAGAAGAAAGGCTAACGCCATATCTAGTCGCTTTACTCTGGAAAGGACGTTCATTCCGGCTGTAGAAATGATCAATACTAGAATAGCCCCGCTGCCCCACTGTCCGGGTGATATCCAAGCATTACCACTAAGTAGAATAAGAAGGACTATCGCGAAATTCGCAGGATTCCAAAGGTGCTTTCCGTTGTATCGAAAGGCAAATTTTTGGCCTATAGCCATGGCTCCTGCAATAAAGAAAAGAATCGGCGAATTGGCCTTCAATAGCAGAGATAGCCCCAGCGAACTGATAAAGGCACTTTTTAAACTATGTCGCGGTGCCAAGCCAGATGCGATGAACAAACCTTGAAAGGACAAAGCTCCCGCAAAGGCGAAGAAAACATTGATGATATAAGTTTCCCATCCGAGGTAGAGAATACCATACAATAGAAAGATAACTTGAGAGATAATTTGAAAGTGGCGAGCGTCACTTTCTAGCCAAAGGCCAAAGGATTTGAACCGAGATGTAAGCTGTTCCATGAGGATGAATTTGAACAGCGGTACATATGTGTGTCATTTAGGTTCAAAAAAAAAGCGGCTCGCAAGTTCTCTACTCATGTTCGCCGCAATTTTTTGTTTAGTTGTGTGCCTATTACGCGGCACCACTCAAGAAAGTTTCACTATTCCGCTCCCATGAATTCCTTCATCAACTTATCCATTTGATCGTACATGCCATCGGCATCTACAGCGGTTGTTCCACTGGGTATGGTAAATGATTCAGGGGCAACATCTTGAAATCGAACTTCTCTGGCTACTAGTCGCATGCGCTTTCCATATTGCTCCACCTCGTAGGCCAATAAACAACCCTCTATTTCATGAAATTGATTCCACCAGTTGCTTTGATCGATTTTTATTTCATCAGTAAAATATAACTGAATCGGTGGAAGAGAATCATTTGGTAAATAGGCTATACTCTTTTTGCACAAAAATCCGGCTATCGTTAGGGTATCTGCGGTAGACTCTATGCGCGTTATTTGCTGTCGATCGGTCCATGTTTTTATATTGGACTCATCCAGACTCATTCCATAATGCTCACCAAATGATTTTAATATTTGGGTGAATTTTTTGTTTTTGTTGTCTATGTAGATATCCGTTGCTACGACACCAAAAGAAGAACTAATCGAAGCATGCATTTGATCTTTATGAAATTCAAATGTCATTTCTTTTGGATATAATTCTAGACGAATGCTATTTTGTTCGTACGGAAACGAAACATCGAAGAATATAATACCTTCGTTCTTGCGATTGAAAATATTTCCACCACCGCAAGAGACAAGCGAAATAAACAAAATCGCAAGAGAGATACGTGTAAAAAGTGCAACCAAGCGTTTAAGTTTTAGAGTGGCTTTTCCTTCTCTTCAATCTTTCGCAATTTATTCAAAATCATGTGCCAAAGTACGAATACCGTCATTATGGTTAGGCCTATTTCTTTTGCGATGAATGAGCAAACGATAGTGAATAACTATTTTCAACAGAAAAATGAAGACGGCAATACCTTGTCTCATGCGCTAATGGAGTTTGATCGGATGGTGGAAATTCTGAAATTTCACGGTGTAGATGTTCTAATTGTCGAAAATGATCATCCTGCGGAAACACCAGATGCGGTTTTTCCTAACAATTGGTTTAGTTTGCATGATGGTGTGCTGGTGCTCTATCCCATGTTTGCACCAAACCGTCGATTGGAGAGAATCGCTGGCTTTGGACAAAAATTAGGTCAAATGGGAATCAAAGTGAGTCAAGTTTTGGATTTGTCGAGCCATGAAGAACACGAGAAATACCTAGAAGGAACGGGAAGCTTGGTGTTGGATCGCCTAAATAGACGTGCATTCGCGGCTCTATCAGACCGTACACATATTGATTTAGTCCGTATTTGGGCCGAAAAAATGAAATACGAACCGATTATATTTCATGCGTTTCAAGATCCGGATAATCAAGAAAAACCTATCTATCACACGAATGTT
>JBMOFW010000015.1:0-25341 GCA_049318685.1 Flavobacteriales bacterium | reverse complement strand
TGAAAGATCAAGTTCTCGATGCCAAAGTCTCGTTGATTTATCCCATGTTTGATGAGGCTACGCAGTCCTTTATTTGTGAAGTGGTATTCACTGGTACCATTCCGTTTACCATTGTGGGCACACAATTGGAGGCCAACATTGTGGTAGGCGGAAAGGAAAATGCTTTACTCATTCCGCGCGCTTATTTGAGTTTCGTAAATACGGTGCGTGTCAAAGGCGAGGATGATCCGCGTGCGGTGAAGGTGGGTATTCTAAGTACAGAATGGGTGGAAGTGTTGGAAGGTTTGTCAGAGACCGATGTGTTGTTGCCATTAAAGAAATAAGATGAAACACAAAATCAATAGAGAGATTGCTTTCACCTATGTCACTACGAGCAAAAGGCTGACTACAGTGGCTGTGCTCGGTGTGTTGCTGGGTATGGCGGTATTTATGTTTATGAATTCGATGATGGCCGGCTTTGATCGCATTTCAAACGAATCCATATTTAAAGCAACGCCTCATATCCGTATTTACAAAGATGATGAAGTAAGCAAGCCGTTGTTTTCTCAAGAAAACCAACAAACCTTGATCATCAATCCGAAGGTAGTGCCCACAACCAACAAGATTATCAATCCGCAATCGGTGGTGGATATGATGAAAAAGCAAGAAGGAGTGGTTGTGGCCATGCCGCAAGTGGCTGCGAATGTTTTTTATAATAATGGGAAATCGCAGTTGGCGGGGACTTCGTTGGGTTTTTTACCCGATGAAGCCAATCAGATGTTCAACGTCAAGTCGACGATGGTGCAAGGAAATTTTGATGATTTGAAAACGAATCAAAACGGCATTGTCATCGGAAGTGGCATAGCGAGTAGAATGAACTTGGCTACTGGCGATAATATTAGTTTGACCAGTTCCAAAGGCGTGAATAAGGTGATGAAGGTGGTGGGCATATTTCAAACAAATAATTCAAAGGAAGACAAGACCAAATCATACGTGAATTTATTGAGTGCGCAGCAGTTGTTGATGGAGGGCAATACCTATGTCACCGACATCAATGTAAATGTGACCGATCCGGAGAAGGCGCAGATGTATGCAGAGCGATTCTCTGAATTGACGGGGTACAAAGTAGAAGATTGGAAGAAAGCCAATGAGACCTTTATGGCTGCATCGCGTATGCGTAAGATTGTGATCACCTTTGTTTCATTTACAATATTGATAGTTGCGGCTTTTGGTATTTATAATATTCTCAACATGACTATTACGCAAAAGATCAACGATATCGCCATATTGAAGGCCATGGGATTTCGCGGAGGAGATGTGGTGCGCATTTTTGTTACCCAAGCATTGACCATTGGCGTGTTGGGAGTGGTGCTAGGCGTTTTGATCGCCCTGGTGGCGGTGAATATTTTGCAGCATGTGTACATCGGCGGAGACATCGGTTATTTTCCGATAGCGTATGAGCCTATGGTATTTCTTCGCGGCATTCTCATTGGTATTTTCATCACCTTTCTTGCCGGTTATTTGCCAGCGCGCAAAGCAGCGCGTGTGGATCCGGTGAGTATTTTCAGAAAGTAATATGAATATTCTCGAAGTCAGCGACATCCGCAAGAAGTTTTATGATCCCATAGAATTTGAAGTGCTCAAGGGCATTTCATTCGATGTGAAGAAAGGAGAGTTTCTCACGTTGGTGGGCAAGTCGGGCAGTGGCAAATCCACCTTGCTCTATGTTTTGTCAACGATGGATACAGACTATATCGGCTCGTTGAAGATTGACAATGAAAAAGTGACTGGATATTCGCTCGATGATTTGGCGCGCATTCGCAATGAAAAGATTGGATTTATTTTTCAGTTTCACTATTTGCTGGCGGAGTTTACGTGTTTGCGAAATATGATGATTCCTGCGATGCGGTTGGGGAAATACGGTGCGGATGAAATCGAACATCGCGCGATGGAAAAATTGACCATGTTGGGTTTGGCCGATCAAGCGCTCAAGCCCGCATCCAAACTTTCCGGCGGACAGCAGCAGCGGGTGGCTATTGCACGGGCATTGATCAATGATCCATTGATTATCATGGGCGATGAACCGACAGGAAATTTAGATTCTATAAACTCGGGTATCGTCTTCGACATCTTACAAGATCTCGCGCACAATCGTCATCAAACCATTATCGCCGTCACCCACGATACGGACTTCGCCAAAATGAGCGATCGCACGATTGAAATGCAGGATGGGGTGATAATTTGATAGTGTGGTGGTTTGAGGGTTTGATGGTTTGGTGGTTTGAGCGTTATTCGAGTTTTGAGATGGATGTGGCGATGGCTTTGTTCAGCATTTTTAAAATGCTTTGGAGAGGTCCTGAGAGCGCTGTTGGATCTGGAAAATTGTTGGATTTTTGACAAAGAAATATCCAGTACTCTGTTTCTAGGGCTTCTTTGTGTGCAATTTTTAATTTATTGATAAAGTCTTTTCTACTTTGGGCGCTATTGGCTTCATGATTATTTGCTCCAATGGATGTACCTGAGCGCAATAATTGGTCGCCGATTTTGTATTTTTTATTGTCATAAAGTTGATCGCAATAAGAAATTATGTCGAGAGCGAATTCACGGGAGAGTTCTCCCAAAGGTCCTTTTGCTAACATTTTAGTTTTTGGTTTTTAAGTTTTAAGTTTTGTTTTATTTTTTATTTCCACCTTGCACTACCTCGTTTTCTTTCCACCACAATTTCTAACCATCAATCCGTCAAACCACCAAACCACCAAACCACCAAACTCTCAAACCCTCAAACTATCAAACTCTCAAACCAACAAACTAACTGATCCTACTCCAATCAGAGCGCTGCGCTTTGATGCGTTCAAGGTGTTGGTTGATGCATTGGTTTTTGGGGAAAGGAGATGTGGATCGTCGTCGATGATTTCGAGAGCGATTTCGCGGGCAAATGAGAGCATTTGTTGGTCGCGCGCCAGATCGGCGATACGTAAATTGACTAAGCCGCTTTGCTGTGTGCCGGTGATGTCTCCGGGACCCCGGAGTTGGAGATCGACTTCGGCGATTTCAAATCCGTCTGTTGTACGAACCATAGTTTCGAGACGGGTGCGGGCATCTGAACTGAGTTTGTGTCCGGTCATGAGGATGCAGTAACTCTGATCGGCTCCACGGCCTACGCGGCCGCGCAATTGGTGAAGTTGTGATAGTCCAAAACGCTCGGCGCTTTCGATCACCATCACGGAAGCATTGGGTACGTTTACCCCTACTTCAATCACAGTAGTGGCCACCATGATCTGTGTTTTTTTCTGAAGAAACTGCGCCATTTCATAGTCGCGGTCTTCAGATTTCATCCGACCATGCACCACTGAGATTTTGTACTCGGGCAAGGGGAATCGACGCGTTAGCGATTCGTAGCCATCTTCCAAATCTTTATAATCCATCGCTTCACTTTCTTCAATCAATGGATAGACGACATAAATCTGTCGGCCTTTTTTTATTTCATCCTCCATAAATTGAAACACGACAAGACGTTTCCCATCGTGGTGGTGAAGTGTCTGTATGGGTTTTCTTCCGGGAGGCAATTCGTCAATGACACTGATGTCGAGATCGCCATAGAGTGTCATGGCCAATGTGCGTGGAATGGGCGTGGCGGTCATGACCAACACGTGGGGTGGCAATGCGGCTTTCTTCCAAAGTGAAGCACGCTGCGCTACGCCAAAGCGGTGTTGCTCATCGATGATGACCAATCCGAGGTTTTTAAATTGAACCACCGGCTCAATCAAGGCGTGTGTGCCAATGATGAGGGGTATTTGTCCTTCGATGAGTTGCTCGTGAATTTTCTTGCGTTGCGATTTGGGTGTCGAACCGGTGAGCAATACCACATTCAATCCCATGGGCGCAAGCAATTCACTGATGCCATGGTAATGTTGTTGAGCGAGAATTTCTGTGGGTGCCATCAAGCATACTTGATAGCCATTATCGATGGCGAGCAAAGCACTCAATAAGGCCACGATGGTTTTTCCACTGCCCACATCACCTTGAATCAAGCGATTCATGTGGTATCCGCGTGCAACATCGGCGCGTATTTCTTTGATCACTCTCTTTTGCGCTCCCGTGAGTTCGAAGGGCAAGTGATTTTCATAAAATGTATTGAATATGTCACCGACTTTTTGAAATACCACGCCGCGCTGTTCGCGCGTATTCATGAGCTTTTGTTTCACCAATTGCATTTGAATGAAAAAAAGTTCTTCGAATTTGAGTCGGCGCCGCGCCGCTTCAAGCAACTTAGCATTGGTGGGCATGTGCACTTGGGCGAAAGCCTCCGCGCGTGGCATCAATTTAAATCGCTCCAATACTATTTCAGGAAGGTTTTCCGGTATTTGACCTTTGACTTCTTCAATGAGCAGTTTGGTGAGTTTGGCGAAGCCGTTGCTATTGAGTCCTTTGGCAGAAAGCTTTTCGGTGGTGCTGTACACGGGTTTGAGCTCGCTGCCTTGTGTGAGCCGCGCTTGATCCCAGAGTTCGAGCTCGGGATGCGGAATATTGTATCGGCCTTTGAATGCGGTGGGCTTGCCATAGATGATGTAGGGTACATTCAACTGTATAGCGGCTTTGGCCCATTTTATTCCTTTGAACCAAACGAGGTCGATATCGCCAGATTCGTCGCGAAAGACAGCAACGAGTCGCTTGGCGCGGGCTTCACCCATTTCACGCATCGAGATGAATGTTCCCATCAGTTGAATCGCCGTGGTATCGGATTGGATATCGCGAATCTTGATGATTTGCGAACGATCGATATAGCGAAAGGGAAAGTGCTCGAGCAGATCACCCCAGGTAGCAATGCGAAGTTCGTTGCGCAGGGATTCTGCGCGTTGAGGGCCGACACCTTTGAGGAATGATATTTCTTTTTCGAGCATCATTGCAGCTGCGAATGTACGTGGCGGCGTTCATATATTGAAGCATAGTTTATATGCCCGTTATGCTCGAAACTCGGATGGAAACTACTTCTTGATAAAAATATATCCGCCTAAAGTCGCGCCCCAGACTTGCTCGTCGGTGCTGTTGTAACCGCGGTCCCACGAAATCAATTGCTTGTTGTTTAATTTAATTTCAGTGGTCGCATAACTCGCTCCTCTGAGTTCGGATGGGCAATCTTTCTCATGTGTGCCTCCGGTAAACCAGCCTTTTTCATATTGCAGATTTACAGTGCATCCATCTTTCTTTTCGATTTTATCAAATGTCAAAAGTGCTTTTTTCGCTGTATCGTCTTGCAATCCGATGACCTCTGAAGCATTCGAAATGGTATAAATTTCACTGGTGAATAGATTCGCGGAAGGATGGTTTAATTTATACACGCGCTGACGATAAGGTTGATTTTTTTTCGCAGTCACCGCTTGTTCTACATACAACCAAACACCGTCTGTACGGTCGTCCCAAATACGGCGCATACTCAAACTTATGTCGAAGTAGTTGGTGTCGGCCTTGGCCTGGGCACTGCTCGAAAAATCACCAACGAGCCAGTCAGTGAGTTTTTGCAACTCCTTATCATCCCCGCTCGAAGCGGTATTCTTCGTATTGGCGCAACTCATTAATAACAGAATAGAAACTAATGCGAATAGCGCGAGGCTGATTTTTTTCATGGGGATCAATTTGTTTGCAAATATAGAATTGATTGATTTTCCGTTGATGGCGTATTTCTGTCCATTCAACCGCTATTCAGGCTATTTCATAAGATAATTATCATAATTCAAGAAATGCACCCACACTTTTGCGCCAGAAATTGAATTCCATGAAAAATTGGCTAATTGTGAGCATGCTGTTGCTCTTTTCTTTTTTCACCCAGGCCCAAGATCGGTTTACGATCAGCGGCACCGTGAGTGACACGCTTAGCGGTGAAACCTTGATTGGTGCACTTGTCGCTATTCAAGAGTTGCCCGGCAAAGGCGCGGTATCGAACGAATATGGCTTTTATTCGATCACGCTGGCTCCAGGCAAATACACGTTGATATACAAATACACGGGTTATGCGGCAAAACAGCGCGTGGTGAATTTGACGTCCAATCAAAAAATCGATATGATGTTGATGGATGAAAGCAGCACCTTGGCTGCAGTAGAAATTAGTGCTGAAGCGGAGAATGAAAATGTGACCGATGCGAAGATGGGCGTTGAAAAACTGGATATGAAGGAAATCAACAAACTTCCTGTTTTGTTTGGTGAACGCGATATTCTGAAGGCTGTTCAATTGCTTCCGGGCGTAAAGAGCGCGGGTGAGGGCAATTCGGGCTTTTATGTGCGCGGTGGTCAGGCAGATCATAATTTGATTCTTCTTGATGAAGCACCGGTATACAATGCGAGTCACTTGCTGGGCTTTTTCTCTACATTCAATTCGGATGCGATTAAAGACGCCACGCTCTACAAAGGTTCTGCTCCTGCAAACTTCGGTGGTCGCGCCTCTTCTGTCTTGGATATTCGCATGAATGAAGGAAACAACAAGGATTATAAAATTGGCGGTGGTATTGGTCTTATCGCATCGCGCCTTTTAATCGAAGGTCCCATTGTAAAGGATAAGGGTTCATTCATTGTCACAGGGCGCCGCACCTATGCGGATGTTTTTCTGAAAGCATCAACGAACGAGACATTGCAGAAAAGTAAATTGTATTTCTATGATCTGAATCTAAAAGCGAACTACCGTTTGAACGACAAGAATCGATTATTTCTCTCAGCCTATTCGGGACGGGATGTGTTGGGTATTGCCGACGCTTTTTCGTTGGATTGGGGAAATACTACCGTTACTGCGCGTTGGAATCATATCGCCAGTGAACGTTGGTTTTCAAACACGTCGTTGATTTTTAGTGATTACAATTATACTATTGGCATTAATAGTAGCGCCCTTGATATTAATATTCTTTCTCGTATTCAAGATTACAACGTAAAGCAGGAATGGCAATTTTTCCCCAATGCGTCGACCAATTTTCGATTTGGCGTGAATGGCATTTACCACACCATGATACCCGGAGAGATCACTGCCGGCGCGGATAGCGGTGTAGATGATAGTGCGGATTTGTCGAAGCGATATTCTTTTGAAAGTGCGATCTATGCGAATGGTGAGAGTAAGATTGGAACCAACTTGAATTTAAATTATGGTGTGCGATTGTCGACATTTTCACCACTCGGTGGAGAGCATTATACATTTGATGAAAAAGGAAATGTGCTGGACACCACGAGTTATGCAAAAAATGCGATTGTAAAAACCTATATTATTCCCGAGCCTCGCTTTACTGCTTCGTATATTCTTAACGAAGAATCATCGATAAAAGGGGGCTACGCACGCAACGCGCAATATCTTCATTTGATTTCTAACTCCACTTCGGCGAGTCCAACTGATCTGTGGATTCCATCAAGTGAAAACGTAAAGCCGCAAATCGCCGATCAAGTGAGTTTGGGATATTTCCGCAATGTGCGCAAAAACATGTTTGAGTTGAGCGCGGAGATTTACTACAAAGACATGCAAAATCAAATTGACTACCGCAATGGAGCGACAACGCAAGGCAATGAATTGATCGAAGGAGAGCTGCTCTACGGCGATGGTCGCGCATACGGGTTGGAATTATTGGTGAGAAAGAAAAAAGGTCAATTCACTGGATGGATTGGCTATACATTGAGTCGTACTGAACGTAAACTGAATGGCATCAACAACAATGATTGGTATCCTTCACGTCAAGACCGCACGCATGAAATTTCAATTGTGGGCGTTTATGATTTGAATGAAAAATTGTCGTTCTCGGCGGCATGGATTTATTACACCGGTAACGCAGTCACTTTCCCAAGCGGAAAATATGAAGTGGATGGACAAACGTATTTGGTCTATACAGAGCGCAATGGATATCGCATGCCGGCCTACCATCGATTGGACTTAAGCGTTACTTGGTATCGCAAGAAGACAGCAAAGTATGAGTCGAGTTGGAATTTCTCCTTATACAATGCATACGGTCGTGAAAATGCTTACTCGATTTCATTCCGCGATAATGATAGTGATGCCACGCGCACTTCTGCTTATCAAACCACTCTTTTCAAATGGGTGCCATCAGTAACGTATAATTTCTTATTCAAATAATCATGAAGAAATTAATCTACCTCTTTGCCGGACTTTCTTTGATCTTGGCTTCGTGTGAAAAAGAAATTGATATTGATCTCGACGCATCAGATCAAAAGATCGTGATTGTGGGACAAGTGACGAATCAGGAATTTCAAGCCCAAGTCAAAATCAATCGATCAGTGCCATTCGATGAAGCAAGTGAATTTCCTGCGGTGACCGATGCGGTGGTGACCATCACTGAGCGTTTGGGTGATGTCGAAACGACAATCACTTTAATTCAGATAGAACCGGGATTATACAAGTCAGAGAATCCCCTCGGGCAGCCCGGCGCAACTTACTCCTTGCGTGTAGAGGCCGATGGCGAAATCTATGAAGCGACCTCTACCATGTCGGATGTGGTAGAAATGACCGATATTTATTTCGATGAATTGTTTCCGGGATCTCAGTTTGCCGCCTTTGGTTTTTACGATCAAGGGGGAAGAAAAGATTTTTATAAAGCCAATTTGATCATAAATGGTGAGCGCATTCCTGATATATTCATCACCGACGATACATTCACCGACGGTCAATTGAATGCTGCCATACTAGGAGGGCCAGATCTTGACGTGGAGACTGGAGATGCGGTGATTGTGGAAGTTGATCACATTGACGAAGCCAATTACAATTATTGGTATTCTTTGTCGCTCAATGTGAGTGAATCGACTGCTGCACCGGCCAATCCAGATACCAATTTAAGCAATGGCGCCTTGGGATATTTCTCTGCATTCGCCAGAACGACGAAGGAAGCAATTGTTCCCTAACTTTGCTTCATGGATTTGAATTTACAAGGCAAGTCGGCTGTGGTTTGTGGCTCGACCCAAGGGATTGGAAATGCAGCGGCACATGAACTCGCATCACTTGGTGCAACCATCTATTTGATGGCGCGCAATGCAGAGAAATTAAAGGAGGCTGTGGCTGCATTGCCGGCTTCATTTGGTCAGCAACACGGCTATATCGTTGCAGATTTTAATCATCCGGCAGGGGTAGAAGATGCCATCAAGGCCTTCGCGAAAGATCATCAAGTACATATTTTAGTCAATAATACCGCAGGACCAAATCCCGGTCCGGCGATTGATTCCGACATTGAATCGTTTCGCATGGCATTCAATGCCCATTTGATCAACAATCAAATTTTGGCGCAGGCCCTCGTGCCGGGAATGAAAGCCTTGGGCTATGGACGCATTATCAATGTGATTAGTACTTCTGTTAAACAGCCTTTGCCCAATTTGGGAGTGAGCAATACCATTCGTGGTGCAGTGGCCAATTGGTCGAAAACATTGGCTATGGAATTGGGTCAATTCAATATTACTGTCAATAATGTGTTGCCCGGTGCTACGGAGACGGGCCGATTGGATCAAATCATGCAGAATAAAGCTGGAAAGACTGGAGTGACCGTAGATGAGGTGAAACACGAAATGTCTTCTGAAGTGCCGATGAAGCGTTTGGGTAAACCCCATGAAATTGGCGCTGCGATCGCCTTTCTGGCGTCTCCCGCAGCCTCATACATCAACGGCATCAATGTGCCCGTGGATGGCGGAAGAACACTTTGTCTGTAAACTATGAAAGGACTTGTGCTCAAATCGACCGGCAAGTGGTATGACGTTCTCGGCGAGGACGGAAAAAATTATACTTGTCAGATTCGCGGAAAGTTGCGTTTGAAAGGCGCAGTGACTACCAATCCTGTTGCGGCAGGCGATCAAGTCGATTTTACATTAGAGAATGATGAGACGGGAAATATAACCGGCATTGATGAGCGCAAAAATTACATCATTCGCAAATCTGTTAACTTGTCAAAAGAAGCGCAGATCGTTGCTTCCAATATTGACTTGGCTTTTTTGGTGGTGACTACCACCAGGCCGCAAACTACCCCTGGTTTTATAGATCGTTTTTTAGTCACTGCCGAAGCGTATGGAGTGGACGTGGTGATAGTTTTCAATAAAATAGATCAGTACGAGGAAAAAGAACAAGATGCTGTGGTGGATTTAATCGAAACGTATAGTAGCATTGGATATACCTGTTTGGCCACATCCACTATCACCATGCAGGGCTTGGATGCTTTACGCTATATGATGAAGGACAAAGTGTGTTTGTTGAGTGGACATAGTGGAACAGGAAAATCGTCGATTGTCAATTTATTGATTCCTGGGAAAGACTTGCGCATTGGCGATATTTCTGAGTCGAGCAATAAGGGTCAGCATACGACTACCTTTGCCGAAATGCACGCCTTGCCATTTGGTGGATACATTGTCGATACACCAGGTATCAAAGGATTTGGATTGGTCGATATTCCCAAAGACGAATTGCATCATTATTTCAAAGAATTTTTTGCATTGCTCCCAGAATGCAAATTCAACAATTGCAAACACATCAATGAGCCTGGATGTGCCGTGGTTCGCGCCGTAGAATCAGGCGATATCAGTGCTACGCGTTATCGTAGTTATTTGTCTATGATCGAAGACGAAGACGAGCGGAGCAGCTATCGATAGTGTGCTCTCACCGCTCATTCTTCACTCCTCATTACTCTATTCATTCTGTTTCTGTTTCTGATTGTGATTCTGAAAAAAACGCTGAGTAGACGAGGCTGATTCATTTTTAAGACCAGAGATAATTTTTACTTGATTTACTTCTTAATCTGATACTGAAAGGCTAAGATCTAAACCGCAGCATTTTTTTAGAATGAGAAACACAATCAGAATGACAATGAATAGAGTGGAGAGGAATGAGTGTTGAGAATAACCTCACTCCCTCACTCCTTATTCCTCTATTCATTCTGATTCTGTTTCTGATTGTGATTCTGAAAAAAACGCTGAGTAGACGACGCTGTTTCAATTTAAAGACCAGAGAAAATTTTTACTTGATTCACTTCCTAATCTGATACTGGAAGGTTAAGATCTAAACCGCAGTATTTTTTTTTAGAATGATATGTTCTGAAAACTAGCTTCTGTACCGCAGCATTTTTTTAGAATGAGAAACACAATCAGAATGACAATGAATAGAGTGGAGAGGAATGAGTGTTGAGAATAACCTCACTCCTCCACACTCCGCACTCTAAAAGCCGTGATTTGTTTGATCAAATCGTAGGGCATTGGTTGATCTAATGGAAACTGAACGGATCCTTTTCCTTGTTTGTATTTGGAAAGCTCTTTTTTAAAGGCTTCGTGACCATTGGGCGTGGCATAGAAACCGATATGGTTTTTATATCCTGCGAAATACACCAAGGGTTTTTTATTCAATTTATATCCCGGCATGCCGTACGAAATCGATTCTTCGGCTTGCGGTGCCTCTTTGCGAATAATCTCGCGAATGGCTTGCATGATTTCCTGCACTTTCTTCGGAAATTGCGCGATGTATTGGTCTACGGGGGATGTCATGTTTTTTTAGATTTGTGAACTCAACAGTGCTATTCAAGCAAACATTCCGAACTCTGAATCCGAACTATTTTTTTACTCTTTGACTTTTGCCCTTTTACTTGTCACTTATGGTAAACGCCTCAACAAAGGTCCAAACATATTTCGTGGTATCGAAATACCAAAATGTCCCCTTGAGCAATTCACCATCTTTGAAATCTTCGCGATAGTACGACCAAGGATATTGCTGAAAACGCTTGTCGTAATCATACTGCACCGTGACTTGTCCTTTTTTGTCAAGGAACTTCGTTATCCCACTATTGTGTCCGTTGGTGAAATGCTCTTCAACATATAAGGTTTCGTATTTCTTGTCGGTCCATTTGAAAGTGCCGTGCAATGGAACGGGCTTGCCCGGATCGCCCGCCGGACAATCGGTCGTGATCTGACGACGAGTCTTGCGCCAAGTGAATTTTGGCGACCATACATCTTTATCCAAATAGAAAAAGGTGAGGGCGTAGTAACACGCTATTTCTTTTTCACAAGGAATTAATTGATCATCCAAGAATAAGGTGTCTTGCCCATGTTTGTATTCGGGAATAATCATCTCAGGCACCTGCCCAAAGCTTTTCACCGACATCATAATGCAAATAAATACAAATGTCCATTTCATAAAAGCGAAAGTAAGTTGAATTCCGAATTTTGCTTATTGCCCTTTGATCTAGATTTATTTCTCTTTCTATATTGATATCCCTTCCCCGCACGACCTTTCGACTTCGCGTTGATTCGCCTAACGGCTCATCAATGCTCCGCTCAAATAATTATTCTAAGCGAGCCACAGGGTCCTCGAGCGTAACGCAGCGTAGCGAAGTGAAGTCGAGAGGTGGTGTGGGTGTGGAATACCTTTCGTTTTCATCTTCACCTTTCTACCCTTTCTTCACTTCCAATACCACGAACATGGCATTCTTGCCGGCTACGCTGCGACTAAGTTTCAGGCCATCCTTATTGAGAGTGGAGCTGAATTCGGACAACTCTGGACCCAGCACGCTGCGAAGCTTAGCTTCATAGTCATTGCCTTTGGCTGCATTGATGGCTTGATTCATCTTATTGAAATCAATCGGCTGCTTGGTGACCACTACTGCGATCACGTCTTTCGTTCCCACTGCGTCGACTTCCATGCTGTAGTCTTTCGGAAACAAGCGCGTGCCAGTGATGCCGCAATACGGCGAATGCTTCGGTGTGTAAGGAAACAATACGTAGGATGAATTATCTGTCTCTTGACCAAAAATGTAGATGTAACATTCTTCATTGTTGGCGATTTTTACTTTGAATTTGTCGCCCACTTTGAATTGCGAAGTACTGTATTTGGTATCATTTATTTTTTCAAATTGAACGGAGGTATTGTTTTTATTCAACACCAAACTAAAATCCAGATCGAGTTGCGTAGGCTCGGGTTGACTCACTTCGCCCATAGGATACAGACCATACGCTTCTTTCGTAAAGTGCATGAAGTCGGCATAACGCACGTAGCACATGCCGTTTTTGCCCCATTCTGTGCCCCAACTATTCATGATTTGAAATGCTCCGCCTTCGATATAATCGTCATAGCCAATTACACACATACAGTGTCCACCGAGGCCTTGCATGCTGTAGTCAGATTCAGACGGTGTCCAAATTTTTTCACCCATCATCGGTTGCATAAAACTTTGACCGACCATCATACCAATGACTACCGGTGCGCCTTGAGCGAGGTTTTGTTTGATGGCCAACATGTCAATAGTGTAATCGTCTCCATTTTTAGTCAAGCGATTGCCACCTTTGATTTTGAATGCGGATGCAGACCGTTTTTCATCCGAACTAGGTTCACGATCGCACGATTCATCCGTATATCCAAAATTGGAAAATGGCAGCGCACCTACGCTTAGCATGTTATCCATCGCCCGTTGAATATAAGAGCCTTGACAACCATCGAGTTTGATTTGATTGTAAAGAAAGGCAGGACTGAATGCGATGTTATCAGGATCTTGACCGGTAGCACGCGCGTGCAGAATGGTGCGCGCGGCGTAGGCCGAACCCCAACCGACACAGCTGCCTTGTTGGCCTTGGTTTTTTGGTGTAGGACAAAATTGTTCCAAGCTCACCCGTTCGGGCAATGTATTACCTTCAGGTGAAAGCGGTTCGAATACTTCGGCTTCGTCGTAAATTTTTTCATCAAAATTGGCTCCTTGAGAAAAGCCGCTCAAGATGCTGTGTTGCGCATCCCCGAATAAGGAAGAACCGCCGAAAAAATAAAGCAATGCACCTATTACGATGGCAATGATGAGCAATTTCGGATTTCGCAAAAGCATGGGCAAAAGTGAACCAATGATATTGCCGCCAATGCCGCCAAATCCCCCTGAACTCCGGCCTGAGGAACGTTGTGGTCTTCCGGAGTTTGACGATCCGGGTTCGTCTTCTACCATGCGAATGGGCATAGGAAATGGATTTAAGGTTAATCGCGATTTGAGTGGCAATTTACCAAATTCACCCTAATGGGTGATAGAGGGGGATGTAGATCACGTCAATTTTGCCATGATCAAAATCAAATCCTAATGAAACGCATTTTATCCTTTCTCTCTCTTTTTCTATTGTTGACGCTTGGTGCAATGGCACAAGCTCCGATTAATTTTAATTATCAAGCAGCACTTCGCGATGGTGCCGGCAACGTGCTAACAAGCAGCAACGTTACGCTGCGATTCACCATTCACCAAGGAAGTGCCTCCGGTACTACGGTGTATCAAGAGACTCATTCTGCTACAACCAACGAACAAGGGTTGGTGAATTTGGCCGTTGGAACGGGCACGGTAGTGAGTGGAAATATCAGCGCTATCAACTGGGGAATGAATAGTTTCTTTTTGCAAGCAGAGGCGAATACCGGAAGCGGCTTTGTTGATTTGGGTACAGCGCAATTTCGCAGCGTACCTTATGCTTTGCAATCGTCAAAATCGGAAAAGGCCACCAATACCTCATTGGAAGAATTGAACAACGTGGATGATCTGGCCGCATCGAGCGGGCAAGTCCTCAAGTGGGATGGCAATTCGTGGGCTCCTGCAGCAGATAACGCAGGAAGTACCTATTCCGCAGGCACGGGAATTTCTATTTCGGGAAATACGATTAGCAACTCGGGCGACACGAATGCTGCTGATGATTTGACTACTGCAACGAATTTTGCAGGCGATGTAACAGGCACTTCAAGCAATTTGCAAATTGGAGCCAATGCTGTAGGCGCGAGTGAGCTTGCTGCAAGCGGTGTTACTGCAGGTTCGTATGGCAGTGCTACCACTGTTCCTGTAATCACAGTAGATGCGGATGGCCGCATCACTAGTGTTACGAATACCACAATCACCGGGGGTAGTTCCGGATTTTCTTTACCCTATACTGGAGTCACTTCTTCACCATCGGCCGCTTTTTCAGTAACCAATTCAGCAGGCATTGGAGGATATTTTTCTGGAACCAATGCTGGACTTGTTGTTCAAGCAGAAGATACGGGTATTCAAGTTTCGCTAAGTGGTGATCCGCAAGATCAAAACGGTGTTGTTGTTTTTAGTGAAGGAATTTGTTTTAATGCCCAAGGCGACGCAAATGCAACAGGATTTCAAGCGATTTGTGACGTAGGCACCGCAGCTTACTTATCGACTATAACTACTGGAGGTTCTTCAGCACAATTGGTGTTGAATGAAAACAATTTGAATGGATATGCACAAATTCAATTCAGAAACGACTTTCAAACCGAAGGCTGGAGTATTCTGGCCAAGAGTAGCAATGTCAGCCAATATTCAGATTTTTTTAAGATTCAAAACAATATGGGCGTAGATGCTGTGCTTATGGATGCTTCGGGTGACATGATTATAGGGGGCGGAGCTTCCTGGATAGATGAGGATTTGGTTGTTTCGGATGCAATTGGAAGTAATGTTGCAATAAAATTGGCAAATCAATATACAGGAATAGGAGATGGCGAAGGTGCTGATATTCGCTTGTTGGCAGATGATCTGGGTATAACCAATTGGCAAGAAGGAAATATAGAATTCAATTGTTTAGAAAACGACAATTCCTTGATAGTTGATGAAGAAGGATATGTCGGCGTTGGGATTAACCCGGTAGATAATTTTCATGTACATAGCGAAAACTTCGGTGAAGGTTCGATTTTATTGACAGTGAATACAACCGGTGGAACAGGGAGTGATGGTTTATTAATTCACCAAAGTGATAATTATTCTTGGATTACAAATAGAGAAAGTGGTTCATTGGCGCTTGGTACAAATAATACGAATGTACTTTTTATTGGAGCAACAAAAAAAGTGGGTGTAAACCAAAGCGGTCCAACAAGCTTGCTTCATTTGAAAGCTGAAACAACCGAAGTCGTTACTGATGGTATTACCATCAATGAGGGAACTACTGGTTCAACGGATTTTTGGTCGCATGGATATGGTAGCGCCGATGATTATGATTGGAAATGGAATGGCTCGCTTAAAGCCTATGTGAATGATGCAAATGGGGCGTGGACCCAAGGTTCTGACCGCTCATTGAAACACGATGTGGTTTATTTCGAAAACAATATTCTCGAAAGGTTGACGCAGTTGAAACCGTGTTCATATTACTACAACGACAACCAGCCCGGCGCGCAAAAATCAATCGGTTTCATTGCACAAGAAGTGGAAGAAGTATTCCCTGAAATCGTTTATGAAAAAGACGGAATAAAAACACTCGCATATACGGATTTTGCAGTGCTCTCTGTGGCGGCGATTCAAGAATTGAAAGCTGAAATTGAAGCATTGAAAGCAGAAAAGGCAACAACCGATTTGACCAATGAACAGCTCATCGCTCAGAATAAACTTTTGGAAGAACGCTTGGCGTCACTCGAAAAGAAAATGCTTGAATTGATGGAGTTGCTCCTTCAAAGTCAATCGAAATAATTCATCTAAATTTTTAGTTATGAAAAGATGGATTTGTCTAGGTTTGATTGGATGTGCGCTGCATGTTGGTGCGCAGTCTGTCGAACGCAGCGTGGTCTCTTCCTGGGGGATATTGTCCTCTAATGCTACGCTAAATGCGTCGGCAACGGTGGGTGAGGTGATTGTTTTTACGGGCGAAAGTGCGTCCATTGTGCTGAACCAAGGCTTTCAACAAAATGGAGGTTTGCCTTGTGACAATAACGGAAATGGCATTCTCGATCCGGATGAAGTCACCACCTACTACTTGGATTCTGATGATGATGGTTTTGGAAATCCCGAAATCAGTGTTGAAGATTGCGTTCAACCGGATGGTTTCGTTTTGAATGATACTGATTGTGATGACAGTGATAACAGCACCTTCCCGGAAGCGCCTGAACAGTGCAATGGTTTCGATGATGACTGTGATGAAATCATCGATGAAGAAGTGGTGACTCAAGCATTCTACAGCGATTTGGATGGCGATGGCTTTGGGGAAGCACTCATTGGCGAGTTTTGTGAAGAGCCCGAAGGTGCCGTAACCAACAATTTGGATTGTGATGATTCCAACGCATTGATTTCTCCAAATGAAATTGAAATATGCGATGACATCGACAACAATTGTGACACCCAAATTGATGAGGGCTTGCTCGTGGCTTTTTATCCAGACGTCGACGGTGATGGCTATGGCGACGATGCATCACCTTCTTGGCAGTGTGCGCAACCTTCCGGTTTTGTGGCCAACAATGAAGATTGTGATGATTTTAATTCTACAATTTATCCCGGTGCAACAGAGTACTGCAATGGTATCGATGATGATTGTGATGAAGTGATCGACGAGGATTGTATCAATTCGGTGACGGAGTTGAGTCAACATCAAGTACTCCTATTTCCCAATCCGGTATCGAATGAGTTTTATATCGAACTGCAAGGTTTTATAGGCTTGGTCGATTGTGTGATCTATGATTTATCCGGAAAGGAAGTGTATAAGGAGAAGCTTCAATCTACCGGCCAATCGTTGATCGATTGCAGTGCTTTAGCAGCAGGAACATACGTTGTTAGCCTAACGCAACAGGATGTTCAAATTAATAACCGACTCGTAAAACTGTAATAGGTTTGACGCGGGCTAATCAAAGAGCCGTTCTCCGTAAACACCGGGGGACGGTTTTTTTTTATCCAACATCCGCACCATCATGGCCATGCGCGGATTTTTTAAAAAGAAGGTACGGTGCTTATCAATGAAACGCCAATACAAATGATCCCATTCTTCACACCAAGGGCCTTTTTTGAAATCACTCATTTTTAGTATGTAATTCGACCCGCTGATATACGGCTTGGTGCTCATGATGCCGCCATCTGCGTATTGCGACATGCCATACACATTGGGCACCATCACCCAGTCATAGGCGTCGATAAACATTTCCATAAACCAACGATACACTTCATCGGGATGAAATTCGCGAAGTGCAAAATAATTCCCTATCACCATCAGACGCTCGATGTGATGAGCATAAGCTGTTTTTTGCAAACGATGAATCATGTCATCGATTGGCGCGATCTGCGTATCTCCTGTCCAGAAATTTTCGGGAATGGTGCGTTGTTGATTGAAAAAATTCTTAGTGCGTTCTTCAACACCTTTGAGAAGGTAAACAGCACGGATGTATTCTCTCCAACCAATGACCTGACGAATGAATCCTTCGAGTGAATTGAGCGGTACATCATGCGTTGCTGCATAGCGCAAGGTGCGCTCTATCACATCTTGGGGGGATATCAATCCCACATTCAACATGGGCGTTAGAATGGAATGAAAGAGTGCGGTGCCGCCTTTGACAATGGCATCTTGATATTCACCAAAGTGATGAAAGCGTTCTGTTAAAAAGGAATCAATGAAGGTCAGCGAAGTGGCACGGTCGATGGGGTAGTACCATTCTTCCAGAGAACCATAGTTTTTGGCAAAATGCTTTTCTACATAATCAATGGCTTCGCTGATGTAGGCTTCTTTTTTTATTGTAGGTATTTTCGGAACGATGGTGCCGGCGGGCATTTTCTTTCTATTCTCCGCATCGTAGGTCCATTTTCCACCCACGGGCTCACCGGCAGCGTCGAGCAAGATCCCCAATCGCTTGCGCTGGTCGATATAAAATGCATTGAAAAAGAAGCGCTTTTTACCCTTGAAGTAGTTTTGAATGTACTCTTTACTACAAAGAAAATTGGGAGATTCAGCCATGTCTAAAGCAATCTCATTGGACTGTGCATTCCGACGGATGCGACGATCAAGAAGAAAATCTGTGGGGTCGTAAAAACACACCGTTGTATATCCGCTGGATTTCAGAAAACCGAATAAATGATCGGTTTTAGATTTTTCATCGTGAAATTCTATGTAGGTCTTCGCGCCCTTTATTGCATCGAAATGCTTGCGCATACTTGCCCGATGAAATGCGAGTTTTTGCTTATGAAAAGTATATTGGGTGAAATAGAGCGGATCTTCGATCATAAATACATGATCGATGTGCTCGAAACTAATTTCGGGATAAAGCTGATGGGGAAAGAGCAGGAGGGCACGCATGACCTAGCGCTTAGCAATTTTGTTGTTGGAAATAGGGCGCTGTCTGCTGCATTTATGACGATTTACCTCGCTTCCGCGAAGAGCTGCATGTTTGGTGCTTCGACCTGTAACCCGTTTGCGCCACATCCGGAAACTCGATGCTTTCATATGCTTGCGCATAAGTTCAATGACTTGGCTTTCATTGATGCCAAATTGCATTTCTATCGCATCAAATGGGGTGCGGTCTTCCCAGGCCATTTCGATGATGCGGTCAATGTCTTCCGTTCCAAAGTTGGCGATATGTTCCGTTGGGGTCATAGTCATTGGCTTGTTTTGTGGTGTTGAATTTTCTAAACGGACGCGGATCGTTGCCCACTCCGGCGATGTACATCCAGTTGCACCAATTGGAAGAAACATCGTAATCCATCAATTTGTTTTCGAAATAATAGGCACCCATTCGCCAATCTAAACCAAGGTCATGAACGAGATAGCTGGCTACATTTTGTCTTCCCCGATTGCTCATCCAACCGGTGGCATTGAGTTCGCGCATATTGGCATCCACGAAAGCATCGCCCGTTTTTCCTGCACACCATCGCTCAAATGGAGGACTAGTCACGATTTTCGGCGTATGCATTGTATTTCTTTTAATACCGTCTTTGCTGAAAATGCGTTGGCCATGTTGACGATGCACCCAGCGATAATATTCTCGCCAGAGCAATTCGAATATCATCCAATACGTGCTGTCGTTGGCTTCTACCGAATTTTCATAGCGATACACAGCATGTGCAATTTGGCGTGGGCTCAAACTGCCATTGGCGAGCCACAACGAAAACTTTGAACTATAGTCGGTGCCGATGAGGCCATTGCGGGTGAGCTTGTATTGACTGATGTTTTTTGTTTCAAACAAATAAGCATTTAATCGTTCCAATCCTGCTGCTTCACCTCCATTAAAAGGCACAGCTGACAAGGGGTGTGGAAGGTTATTTGATTTTTCTAAAAAAAACGACTTGATGTTGTGATCTCGGGGAATACAAAACGAAATGGACCGCGGCGTGTCAAGCGGTTTTTTAAATGGGTACTGTCCTTCCACTTTTTTGCGAAATTCCGTAAACATCACCGGAAGGCTTTCAAGTGAAAAAGGGAGGTCCTTTTCATCGAACAGATCTCCAGATGTTAGACCAATGCATTGGATGGATGTGTTTTCTAAAAAGGCGATCAATTCTGCTTCGTCTCTTCTTTCTTCACTGCCTATTTCATAATGAAAATACACGGCATTCACCTGTAAATCTTGCGCGAGATGCCCTATTTCTGCAGCGGGATTTCCCTGAAGTGTGAGCAATTCGCCACCGCGGTCGGCAATGGATTGTTGAAGTGAAAAAACGGATTCAGTGAGAAAATGGAAACGGTGTTCGCCGCAGCGAGGAAGGCCTATGGATGATTTTATTTGAAGTCGGTCGTCGAAACAATAGACAGGTATAATGTCGTGACCAGCTGCTACGGCCGCGGTCAACGCAGGATGATCGTGCAACCGTAAATCATTTCGAAACCAAACAAGCGCGCGTGACATAGAAAAGCGTGAGCCTTTCTAACAAAAGATTGATCAAGAAGTTCAAAGACTATTTGCAATGGCGCGAAGCTCGTTGCGCACGCGAAGGAGTTTGGAAACTACGGTTTCTTCTTGTGTTTCCACTGGCTTCTTTGTACGTAAGGCATTCTTCGCTCCCTCCAATGTAAAACCCTGGTCTTTGACCAAGTGATGGATTTTTTTGAAAAGCTCGATGTCTTTCTTATTGTACACCCGATTGCCTCTGCTGTTTTTGCGCGGCTGAAGCTGTGGAAATTCTTTTTTCCAAAAACGGATCAACGAAGCGTTCACATCAAACATCTCGGCCACTTCGCCGATGGAGTAATATATTTTTTCGATATCCTGTACTTTGGTCAACATAAGGCGGGTTAGTTTAGTCGAAGCTTTGGTTGGCATTCGCAGCGCGTTGCAACAAATCTTCGTATTGTTCAGGTGTAATGTCGCTGTAAAAATAGAAAGCCGGATCGACTTTTTCACCATTTCGTATCACTTCGTAGTGTAAGTGCGGTCCAGTCGAGGCTCCGGTGTTGCCTACATAGCCAATTACTTGTCCGCGTTTTACTTTTTCACCCGGACGAACGATCACTTTACTCATGTGTGCATACAGGGTTTCAAAGCCATAGCCATGTTGGACAATGACGTGGTGGCCGTAGCCGCTGAGTTTACTATCTACCGCTTCAATAGTGCCATCACCAGTAGCGTAGATTTCGGTACCGATATCGGCCGAGAAGTCCAGTCCGGTGTGCATTTTGGCAATTTTATAAATCGGATGCACGCGGTAGCCAAAACCGGAGGCGATGCGCTTCAAGTCTTTGTTTGACACGGGTTGGATGGCCGGAATGCTCTGCAACATCTGATCTTGAGCCTGTGCCAATGAAAAAACTTCTTGATAGGATTTGCTTTGTTCTACAAACATTTTCTGCAATCGCTGAATGTGGCGCTTGGTCTCGATAATACCCTCGCTACTTTCGTAGCCCTTGAGCGATTTGTAGCGGTCGCTGCCCCCAATGGAGCCGCGGCGCTTGTTTTCGGGATACGGAGCCGACCCGAAAATACTGCGATAGACCTTGTCGTCTTTGTCTTGAAGCTCCACGGCAAAGGTTTCTAAGGTGTCTACCTCATTGTTGAGGTCTTCGATTTGGGTCTCCAAAAATTCAATTTCGCGTTCGAGGCGCTTGGTGTCCGGATCTTTGAAAAATGAGGCGTAAAGCACCACGCCGATGGCCCCAATCACCAATCCTGCAAATAAATAGCGCAGGGCCGAAAGGAAGTAATCCCTTACGGTATAGCTGATTTTCTCGAAATTCAGCGTGGTGGGGTTGAATTTATATTTAAAACGGGCCATATATCGGGGTGCTAAAATAAGCGACTCGCGCTTATTTTTGCACCACTATGACATCCAAACAGATTCGAAAGCAATTTTTAGACTTCTTCGCCTCGAAGGGTCACCATATCGTTCCCTCTGCACCCATGGTGGTAAAAGGGGACCCAACCCTCATGTTTACCAATGCCGGTATGAACCAGTTTAAAGACTTGTTTCTCGGCAATAGCGAAATCAAATACCCCCGAATCGCCAATACCCAAAAGTGTTTGCGCGTAAGCGGAAAGCACAACGACCTCGAGGAAGTAGGCGTGGATACCTACCACCATACGATGTTCGAAATGCTCGGCAACTGGTCATTTGGCGATTATTTTAAAGAAGAAGCAATCAGTTGGGCGTGGGAACTCCTCACCGAAGTCTACAAGATTCCAAAGGATCGTTTGTATGTGACGGTATTCGAGGGTGACGCTTCGGAGAATTTGGATTTTGATCAAGAAGCCTATGATATCTGGGCACAGCGTATCGATGCCGATCGCATTTTACGCGGAAATAAAAAAGATAATTTCTGGGAAATGGGCGATACCGGCCCGTGTGGCCCGTGTTCTGAAATTCACGTCGACATTCGTCGGGATGAGGAACGCGCCAAATTGGATGGAAAGCAATTGGTGAATGAAAGCCATCCCCAAGTGATTGAGATCTGGAATAATGTATTCATGCAATTTAACCGTAAAGCGGATGGTAGTTTGGAATCTCTTCCTGCCAAGCACGTGGATACGGGTATGGGCTTTGAACGCTTGTGCATGGTGTTGCAGGGCAAATTGTCGAACTACGACACCGATGTATTCTCGCCAACCA
This sequence comes from Flavobacteriales bacterium, assembly GCA_049318685.1. Lineage (GTDB taxonomy): Bacteria > Bacteroidota > Bacteroidia > Flavobacteriales_D > Sanyastnellaceae > JAIXWP01. The sequence goes on along the minus strand of JBMOFW010000015.1, from coordinate 2,626 downwards.
TCTCAGCCATTGAGAAATTGAGCGGTATGACTTACGAGCGCACTGATAGCAAAAAAGACATTGCCATGCGCGTAATCTCCGACCACGTGCGTGCCGTGTCGTTTGCCATTGCTGATGGCCAATTGCCTTCCAGCGGTGGAGCGGGTTACGTGATTCGCCGAATTCTTCGTCGCGCTATTCGTTACGGATATAGTTTCTTGGGGTTGAAAGAATCTTTCATCTACACTTTGGTAGATGTACTTTCTACAGAGTTGGGCGATTTCTTCCCAGAAATTCGAGCTTCCAAAGATCTGGTGGCCCGTGTGATCAAAGAAGAAGAAGAAAGTTTCTTGCGTACGCTTGATAAAGGTATTTCCTTGTTGGATGAAATTATCAAGAAGACCGAAGGTGAAGTGATTGATGGAAAAACCGTTTTTGAATTGTATGACACATTTGGTTTTCCAGTCGATCTCACGGCCCTGATTGCCGGTGAAGGCAAGAAGCGCATTGATGAACTCGGATTTCAAGAAGAATTAAATAAGCAGAAAGAACGCAGTCGCGCGGCTACCAAGCTCGAAACTGACGACTGGGTAGAAGTGGCTTCAGGCGATTCAAAATTTGTGGGTTATGACCACCTTGAGTCTGAAGCGCGTATTTTGAAATACAGAAAGATCAAAGCGAAAGGCAAAGAGCATTATCAATTGGTGCTTGATGTTACGCCTTTCTATGCAGAGAGTGGCGGACAAGTGGGCGATGTGGGTACTTTGGTTTCGGCCAATGACCGCATCGAGATCACGGATACCAAAAAAGAAAATAATTTGATCGTGCATTTTGCAGATCAATTGCCAGAAAATCCGGCGGCGACATTTATTGCAAAGGTGGATGTAGAAAAGCGCAATCACAGCATGGTGCATCACAGTGCTACACACTTACTGCATCAAGCCTTGCGTGAGGTGCTCGGCACACATGTGGAGCAAAAAGGATCGCTCGTTAGTCCGGAGTATTTGCGTTTCGACTTTAGTCATTTTTCTAAAATGACGGATGAAGAAATTGAAAAAGTAGAAAGCCTCGTGAATGAGCGCGTACGCAAACAATTTGCGTTGGAAGAAAGTCGTGAAGTGCCGATTGAAGAGGCCCGCAACTTAGGCGCCATGATGCTTTTTGGTGAAAAATATGGAGAGAAAGTGCGTGTCATCAAGTTTGGTGAAAGCATCGAATTGTGTGGAGGAACCCATATCACCAACACCGGTAATATTGGATTTTTCAAAATTACTTCGGAAGGTGCGGTGGCCGCGGGTATTCGCCGTATTGAAGCCATTGCAGGTGATGTTGCATTTAATTATTTGAACGAGAACTTGAAGCTTGTCAATACGCTGAAAGAATTTTTCAAATCGCCGCTTATCTTGAAAAGTGTTACAGAGATGAGGCAAGAACGCGACGCTTTACGTGTGGAATTGGACAAGAAGAAAAAAGAAATAGCTCAATCTGTGAAGAAAGAATTGATTTCACAGTTCAAGAAATCCGGTGAAGTTGATTTGTTGGTGGCGGAAGTGGATTTGGATGTCGCCGAAATCAAAGACATCGCTTTTCAGTTGAAGGGAGAGCGCGATGCCATGATTGCTGTATTTGGTTCGCAAGTTGGAGGCAAACCAACGATTACCGTAGCTATATCAGATGCATTGGCCAAGGCCAAAAATTTGAATGCTTCTGAAATTGTGCGAGAACTTGCCAAAGACATTAATGGTGGCGGAGGTGGACAACCATTCTTTGCCACAGCCGGTGGCTCGAAGCCGGAAGGATTGGCGAGTGCATTGAGCAAAGCGGAAGCGGTAGTGGCAGCGAGACTATAAAATAGATTCATATTTATTGAAACAAAAAACCCCGACCATTGTCGGGGTTTTTTCCTTCAGATTATGAAACCAAAAAATCTAAACTAGTGCAGGTTTGCGGCCCTGCACATCTTTTATATTGATGCCGTAAACCGGACCCAAGTATTCTTCTTGATACGCTAAGCCCAAGTTTAAAACATAAAATACATTGAAGAAGCATACCAACATCGCGTCGAGCATGGTGGTCTTGCCGAATGTTTGTGCAATTTCGATCAACAACTTGAATCCGAAATACACATTGAAAATGGGAATCAAAAAATACCCGATGTGTGAGGCCGGGCGACCCACCATTTTCAATACAATAAATACATCCCACACCGGAACAAGCGCTGCAATCCATGGTTGATTTGCTTTCGCAAACAACTTGGCTTTACCAACGGCACCGATAAGAATGATGAAAGCTGCCAGGATAAATAATCCGGGATTATCTTCCATGATTTGCTGAAAAAGATTGGTCATGGCCATTAAGTGTTATTTGGTTATTATAAGTTCAACAGAGCAGTCATTGCTATGACGCGACTTTTTTTGATGGGTTGCCTCCCGATCGTTGAAATTTTAGCCCACCATGAGGTTGCAGCCCCGAACTTCGGCATGGTCATAACGCCCTAGAACCTCAAAAACTCCCTGATCATAGACTTTACAAAGGTCTTGGGTAGCTATAAAGGCGCAGGAGTCGATGTTTGCGAGATCAATGACGTTCAAAGCCCCCGAACCACTGGTGGTGTAAGAGGTCAACGGATCGGTCACTTCGCGGCGAA
>JBMOFW010000014.1:0-25508 GCA_049318685.1 Flavobacteriales bacterium | reverse complement strand
AATCCACGAGTAAATAAGCATTTAATCGTTTAAACATCAATTAATTACGTCTCACAATCTATGCTCATAAGAGCGAATTATTATTTTTGTCTAGTCTAGTAGACGCCTCGCTATTTTATCTCTACTATTAAAGCCATGAAAACTCTCAATCTTAGAATTGTCTTCCTCAGTGCAGTCGTGTGTCTTATATTTAACAATACCATCAATGCGCAACCGGGAGAATTAAATACTCTATTTAACTCTGCCATTTCTGCCATCGATATAGAGGTTCAATCGGATGGAAAATTGATTTGCGCCACAACACCAACATGGGGTTTTCAAGATAATTCAATTGCTCGATTAAATCCAAATGGCTCGATTGATAACAGTTATCAAAATTATCTAAATAGTTGGTCAGGCAATATTCTTGACCTGGATATCAATACAGACAATTATGCTGTTGCTGTCGGAGATTTTAGTCTTTCTTACGGCACCCAGCAAAGAAATAACATAGTTAGGCTGCTACCGACTGGAAATATTGATATAACATTTCCCGAGATACCTGCATTTGGATTTTTAAATCAAGTTTTAATCCAATCCGACTCCAAAGTCCTATTCTCAGGAAGTTTCGGAAGTTTCGACGGCACTTCATGCAATCAGATATGCAGAGTGCAGTGGAATGGCGAGTTAGATTCAACATTTGTAGAAAACATTGGAACTGGATTTGAAGGCAATGGGGTTCCAAATAAATTCTTTGAATGCGCGGATGGTAAAATTTTAGTTTGGGCGAGTACTGAAAATTTCAATGGCAACGTATACCCTGGCGGCTTAATCAAATTGAATAATGACGGAACTATTGATAACACATTTTCTGTTGGTTCGGGCCCTGCCGGAAATAGCCCTGTACAAGAAATTCAATCTTGCGACATGACTGATGACGGGAAAATTTTGCTGTGCGGTACTTTCACATCCTTTAATGGGATTCCTGCAAATGGAGTGGTTAGACTGTTACCAGATGGTTGTATAGACAATACATTTTCTGGATGGACACCTACAGTATATGAAATAAAAGCTGACCCATTTAGCGACAAAATTTACATCATTGGCGGTTTTAATGAATATCAAGGAGTTGATATAAACAACTTTGCTCGACTGCATGAAAACGGAGACCTTGATATTTCGTTTGACCCAGGAGGCTCAATAAATTGTTGTACAGAAAACCAAATAGGTGTGGTTGGACCAGAAAATATTAAGGCAATCGCCTTCACGAGTTATGGAGAAATTTTGCTAGGAGGGGCAATTTATATGTACGATAATAATATACCAAATGGCAATGGTATTATTAGTATATGGACAGGAAGTGATATCGTTTCTGAAACAATTGTTTCATTAATTGGCACAGCAACAGAGCAAGAATCATGGAACGCAGATATTGAATTAATTTCCGACAATGGGACTCTATTTTATTCGTCAAGCCCTATTTATTTATCTGGCAGTAGTAATCCACTCGATGAAACCACTAAAGTTAAGTTTCGTGCTAATTATAATTGGTCAATAAACTGGGGCGGAGAGGGTTTTCCATCGGGGTTGTCTTTTCAAAACGGACCAAATATTCATATTACAACATCAGGATTTTATACTGTCTCACTCAACATACAATCTGGAGAGTACAATTTTGATTATATCTCGGGCCCTCCTTCAATAGGACTTGTTGGAACTGCTGCTAATGGATGGGACAACGATGTATTAATGGAAACGACAAATGGAAAAGTATATACTCTGCCCTATATAAGTCTGACTGATGGAGAGCTTAAATTCAGACAAAATGAAGACTGGGAAGTGAATTGGGGAAACTCAATTTTCCCGCAGTCTTGTGGAATACAAGATGGACTAAATATACCTGCAGTTGAAGGTGAATATGCTGTTTATTTCAATCGCGTCTCTGGAAACTATAATTTCATTTCCTTGACTACAGATATCATAGAGAGCATGAGCAGTAATTTGAGTGTTTTCCCCAACCCGTCTGCCGACTTTGTTTATGTCAGAAATAATAATAAAATAGGAGGGCAATACAAAATAATCGATATGGATGGAAAAACAATTCAGTGCGGCAATTTAGTTGACCAATCTATAGACGTTTCTGCTCTTAGCTCTGGAGTTTTTGTCCTTCAAATACAGACTCACGACTCCCAATTCAAGATGTTCAAAATCATTAAAGAGTAGTTCGATTTTGCTACACTGCGATCTAATAGTTTAGTCAAAGTCTAGGTTTAATATATGAGAAAGCTTAAGGCTCGAATTAAATCTTATTCACGGCAATTTTTCATTGTTGACCTTTGAAAAATTGCAACAGATAAAGATTTTTTTCATGATTCCGTATTTCCAGTATCTTCAAGTATAGAAGGAATCCGGAAATATCCGGGTGATATCGAGATTCAATTCTTCGCACCGCGAAAAGATTTTTACAAAAAACAACCCCGATCCTTGTGAGATCGGGGCCGCTGAAAAAGCCTTCGCTTTGATGCGAAAGGAATCTCTTTCGTCTTGTATTAGAATGGAACCACGGTCAAGCCCACGGATACCGGATACACTTCTGGACCTTTGTCTTTCTCAAACAAGGAGGTCAATCCGTAAGTGGCCCACAAGGTCAAGTTGCGGTATCCTATGCGTGCAGTCGCATCCAATGTCAACGGATTCAAATTGTAGTCGTCTTTCACATACGACTTATACTCTTTGCCTTCATAGTCATAGTATTGTTTGTAGCGACTGCCAATCTTCCAACCACCAATTACACCAGCAGCCAAATGGAAGGTTCTTTCCGGATCTTCACTGGTGTTGAACTCCACCATCAAAGGCACTTGAACATAGGTAGCACGAAGACTATTCTTGCTGTAATTGATCACAGAGTCCGTGGCCGCAAAGGTGGAATCGCCATTGCTCGACATCACGATATTGTTCTTAAACGCATACTTGTTCCAAGTAAAACCAACACCGGTCACCAAGCCCACATAGTCTTTCACAATGCGAATTTTGCTTTCGAAAAGGTTCAAGCGAACACTACCGGAACGGGCTACGTCCATTTCAAGCCACTCATTTCCTGACGCCATGTCAGTGCCGCCATCTGCATTGAGGAGCATATTGACACCCAAGTCCAATCCGCCCCAGTGCGTCAAGGCATCTTTATCTGGACCACTTGGTTCATCAATAGATGGAATCGTATCAGCCGATGAAGTAGATGATGTATCTACTTTCGAAATCACCCAAATATCCACATTGGGCAAATTGATTTTCGCAGTATCTGATTCGGCGGGAGCATTCTGGGCATATAGCGCGGTACTTCCAAGTACAACAGCTAAAGAGAGGAGCATCTTTTTCATAATGTCTGTGTGTTTCGTTTTGTTTGTTGTGTGACGCCCGGCCATTTTATTTAGTTACAGCTCCCCCTGAAAATTTTTCAGTTCATCCCCCAAATCAGCCTATTGGCCTGATTTGTGACCTAAAAATGGTGAGCCTTTCTTCCGCTTGTACGACCTTTCGTGAAAGTTTTGCGTCAAGTGAGTAGAATACATGTAACTTTTGTACTTATATCGCGTCACTTCTATATATGACCCTGCGGCATTTTTTGATCACCCTATTCTTTGCGCTATCCCTCATGGGCAGCGCCGGAATAGCTATTGCCCAAAAAGGTCAAGGCACCCAAAAAGAGCCGCAAGTTGTCACGTCCAAAGAACTGGAAGGCACCGTAGAAGTTAGCTTTAAGATAGACGCCACTGGGAAGGTTGAAATTCTCAACATCCACGCTACGAATCCGCAATTGGCTGATTATGTGATCAAAAAATTGAAGAAAATCCAACTCGAAAAAGGCGACCCACAAATCGGGCAAGTGATCAAATACCGATTCGTCTTCAAAAAACAAACCTAATACAGGACGTTCGCTGCGCTCACTACAGGACGCGCGGCCTTCGGCCTTGCTTGGGGACGTCTCGCCTTTGGCGAGACTACGGGACATTCGCTTCGCTCATTACGGGAACACCAAACACTGAACCCCGAACACTGAACTCTGAACTCTGAACACTGAACTCCTCATTCCTACTTATATTTGCGTATGGACTTTTTGGACAAATTTGAAATGCCGACTTGGTTGGCTGCCTTGATTGTGACGGCGGTTGTGCTGGGTTTCGTGTGGTGGAAATTTCGCGATACTATTCTCTTTCCATTCAGACACGCGAAAGCGAAAGGACGCATTACCAATTGGATGTCGATGAACGAACGCGGGATGCGCTATTTCTATCCGCTCATCGAATTCACTACTGCGAATGGTCAGGTGATAAAATACCGCGCGGAAGAGCGCTGCGAAGGCCAACCGATGTACGATCCCGGAACGGAAGTGGAAGTGCAATATCTGCCCCACGATCCCAAAACCGTGAAGACCATTTTCCCGAAATAATTACGGCAAATTCATGCGAATACCCATTCGCGCAAATTCATACATATCCGCCGGATGATGGTCGACGCGATCTTTTGATTGTGTATGCCCCAGTCGCGTAACGATCAATTCTAAATCCGGAATAACGATCACGTACTGTCCGCGCAAACCTTTGGTGCAGAAAAAATCATGTCCATCGACCTCGCCCATCCACCACTGATAGCCATACCATGAACATTTTTCGTTGATTGATTTTTTAGGGGTAATGTCTGTAATCATGCAAGGCGTGATCGATTCTTGCACATATGCTGGCGAAAGCAGCGTGTCTCCGCGCCAAACCCCGTTGTTTTCGTACAACATGCCTACACGCGAAAAATCACGCGCCGTGGCTTAAAATCCAGAAAAGACTTTTTCCATTCCACCCTGACGATCGAGATTCCAATAGGCATCGTGACCAGTATCGATCTTCGACCAAATTTTTTCTTCAAAATATTGGCTCACACTTTTTCCAGTGGCCTTCATCAAGATTTCACCCAATAACACGGTATTACCACCTTCATACGCCCAGCCTGTTCCGGGTTCGGTTTTCACTCTGAAATGCGCCGTGGCTTCTTGCAAATTTTTACCGAAATACGCTTTCGCCATATATCCAAAAGGGCTGGCATAGCTTTCTCCGAAAGGTATGCCACTTGCCATCTGCAAGAGATGTTTGATGGTCAACTTCGCATTTTCGCCCTCTTTGAATTCAGGTAAAAAATCAGAAACCGGCTGATCAACACTCTTGATCAATCCTTCATCAATGGCTACGCCAATCAGAATAGCCGTATAGCTTTTGGCCATAGAAAAAGAGTTGGACACTACATCCACTCCTCCATCACCAAAGTATTTTTCAAAGATCAAGGTATCACGTTTAAACACGAGAAATGCGGTGCTCTCAAATTGGGCATGAACAGCCTCTTCTTCCGGAGTCAATTGGAGCATGCCATATGCCTTGGCCGTAGGAAAAGAGGAATCAATACTGTCGTGCTTCATCACACTAAGATCAAACCATTTCATATCATCGATATCCGGTTTTGATTTACCGATGAAATACGTGCTTCGCAACCCTCTTAGCATGTGCTCGTTGCCCGTCAGATATACTGTAAGCAGCAGCGCTAAAAGCAAAAACATGAAGCCAAGTCCAATTTTCTTGAGCATACGAAATAGATTTTTTTTGAAATATAGTAAAAACCGCAACCTTTTAACGCTTTAACGTATAATCGAGATACAATGAACCCAGGCATGCTACGCAAAATCTCTTATACCTTACTCCTACTCTGTGCTTTGGCCAACGTTGTTGTTGCTCAAGATGAAATTCGAACGGCACAAACGCTCTACGATAGTGCGCATTATGAGCAGGCTCTGGTGATTTTGACAGAATTTCTCGAACAAGGAGCGAATCCCGATGCGTTCAAAATGCGCGGCGATTGCCTTCAAAAATTGGGCGATCCATCCATGGCGCTCAACGACTATGACAAAGCTCGCGTCTATGGCTACAAAGAAGATGATCTTTTTTTGAATCGCGGTATTTGCAAATCGACAATGGGGCAAATGGAAAGTGCTCGACTCGATTTGGTTTCTTACATCGAACGCAGAAAGGACGATCCACGTGGCTATTATTGGATGGCCGCGGTGGAATATTTGAGCATGGAAAATAAAGCTTGTGATCGGTATGTCGACATGGCGATAGCGCTCGATTCAACGTATTCCGACGCCTATTATTTGAAAGGCGCCAACCTCGCAGATCAAGGAAAAAATTCGCAAGCGATGGAAAATTTCCAATTGAGCTTCGAATACAATACCGCGCAACACAGAGCCAAACTCAATGTGGCCATCATGCTGATTGATATGGGACAATTTAGAAGTGCTTTAGAAATTTTGTCTGAATTGCGCTTAGAAAACATCGACTTTCATGGTGAAGTGCTCTACTACCGGGGAGAAGCCATGTATTTGATGCATGATATCGAAGGAGCGTGCAGAGAATGGACGGATGCCACTGAATTAGGTGACCCCGATGCTGCACTCAATCAAAAGAAATTATGTCAAGGCGAGGCCGGTAAAGTCCGAAAGAAACAACGCTCATATGCCCAATTCTAAGGCGAGCTTGATTTCCCAATTGGCCCGGACATTCACTTTCTCTTTTTGATAATGGATATTTTCATTGGGCAATTGATTTTTAAAATCAATTGGATCCCAAACACCGTTGCTATTGCTATCACGGAAATAACGAAAGGTGTACTCACCAGGAAGAATGTCTTCAATTTTCAACGTGGCACCAAATGGCCCTTTAAATTCGCGATACACATTGTCTTTGCTGTCGTTCATATGAATGATGACTTGTTCATCTCGTGAAAACTCTGGAATCGACAAGGTCAATTGACCCAAATCTTCATTGCGATACGTAGCGAACTTTATTTCTAGGGTATCATTGGTATTGCCCGCCACATCAGTGATGCAACCCGGAAAAATTTTCAACGTGTACTTCGATGCGGGCATCAAATCAGCCTCCCATGTAAAATGAATAGGGCTGTCCTCATTGGCATAAATACTTCCCATAGCGATCGAATCACGGTACAACATGGTTTTATCCCAATTGACCGAATCTGGCAATGCGCGCGAATAAAATGAAATGGCTGACTTGGCTGGCATGCGTGCGCCAATGCCCTGACTTATTTTCAATTCCGTAGAAAATGCTTCTTTGAAAAAAGGCACTTCGAGGGTATCCATTTCTTTGCCATAACCGAATGCGACTTTTTCTCTTTTATTGGTCACATCGCCGATGAGGTAACAAAACACAGAGTCCATCTTGGCATTCCACACCAACATAGGGCGCAGCGCCTCATTCAACGGCATGGCTTTTAAATCCGCTGTTTTCAACGATCGATTCCAAGATGTCGTAAAAAAGCCCATCGAATCCACATCAATTTCGGCCATATTGAGTTGGGTTATCGGTTGAGGTGTGAGGTCCAACGCGAGTAAGGAAGTGGTACTATCCAAAATGGTTGGTTGCACGTTTTTTTGAATCAGCGACACCCGTTCATCTTCATCAATCGCATAATTTCCATTGAGATCTTCCAGTGCTAAGGCATTAAAATTTCCAGCGGGCAAATAACGTATTACAAATTGGCCATTTGCATTTGATTTGGCGAAATAGGCCGGTACCTGTGTCTTTGCGGCAGTCAAGTCGACCGAATCTTCAAAGAGCATCACCTTCACATTGCCGGCCGGTTCATTGTTAAAAGGATACATCAGATTGCCCGCCACACCGAGCGAATCAATGCTGTTCCCTGTAGAGAAAACATAGATTAAATCTTTCGCCTTATTCAATTCATTAATATCGGCAATGCCATCTCCAAAATTGAATGTGTATGTGGTATTGGGTTTGAGCTCTTCTTTGATTTTCAAAATCACCGATTTCTTTTTCACTACAATTTCGGGTCGTGTTTTAAGCGGTGGCGAGATAATTAATTCATCATAAATATTATTCAAATCCACATATTCATCAAACACAATTTCGATGGTAGAAGAATTGAAATTGGTCGTGAGCATTGGCGGCATCATGGCAACAACATTCGGTGCTTCACCATCTTTGTCGCCCCCTTGTAGCGGTCGTTGATTGGCACATCCCCAAAGCAAGCCGATGAAAAGCCACGCAACTAAGAGGTATTTATGCTGCTTCATTGGCCTCCAATACTTGCTGCAACAATGCAGCAATTTTTTCACCGTAGATGGCATCTGTTTCGGAAAAATCATTCAGTTGATCACTATCGATATCCAAGACCGCGATCACTTCCCCTTGCTTATTTTTTACAGGGATGACGATTTCTGATTTCGACAACGAGCTGCAGGCAATATGTCCGGGGAAAGCTTCTACATCGGGCACCACAATGATTTCAGCACGTTGCCAAGCCGCGCCACAAACGCCTTTTCCAAAGGCAATACGCGTGCACGCAATCGGCCCTTGGAACGGGCCGAGCACCAATTCATTGTTTTTCACCACATACATGCCCACCCAAAAGAAGCCAAACGCTTCTCGGAGCGCGGCCACCACGTTGGCCATATTGGCCACTTTATCCGTTTCTCCTTCAATCAATGATTGGAGTTGCGGCAAAAGCGACTGATAAATATCAGCGCGTTGGGCATTGGTTGGAATGTAGAGCGATTCGGCCATCAATGCGCGAAAATACTATTTATGAACCTTGTTACAAAAGGTTTGTTTAGACAGGGCGGCCGTGTTACTTTTGGCCCATAACCAAACAGTAGAAATGTCTAGTACAAATTTTGCTTCCCGTCACATCGGACCACGTCCGAACGACGTCAATGAAATGCTTGATGTAATCGGTATTTCCTCCATTGACGAACTCATCAATAAAACCGTTCCTTCTGCCATTCGTTTGCAGAAGCCATTGAACATTGGCGCTGCCCTCGGCGAAGACGAATATTTGGCCAAGGTGTGGGATCTCGGGAAAAAGAACAAAGTAGCCAAGTCGTATATCGGCATGGGGTATTACCCAACGTTGGTTCCGACTGTGATTTTGCGCAACGTGTTGGAAAATCCGGGATGGTATACGGCATATACGCCTTATCAAGCGGAGATTGCTCAAGGTCGTTTGGAAGCACTATTGAATTATCAAACCATGATCTGCGATCTCACTGGATTGCCGATTGCGAATGCATCATTGCTTGATGAAGGCACAGCTGCTGCTGAAGCCATGATTCTTTTCTTTCACAGCAGAAGTCGTGAAAAAGAGCAAAATGGTGCGAATAAATATTTTGTGGATCAAGAAGTATTTCCACAAACATTGGATGTATTGAAAGGTCGCGCAAAGCACCTGAAAATAGAATTGGTTGTCGGTGATTTTGCTACACATACATTTTCAGCGGAATACTTCGGTGCGTGTGTACAATATCCCAACAATAGCGGTGCATTGGTTGACTTCAAAGCATTTTGCGAAAATGCCCACGCCGTAGGAGCTGCTGTTGCAGTAGCCAGTGATTTGATGGCTTTGACCCTTATCACGCCTCCCGGCGAATGGGGTGCGGACGTTTGTTTTGGTAACTCACAGCGCTTTGGTGTGCCGATGGGATCCGGTGGGCCGCACGCTGCCTTCTTTGCCGCCAGCGAAGATTTCAAGCGCAATATGCCAGGACGCATTATTGGAGTATCGAAAGATCGCCACGGCAACATGGCGTATCGCATGGCGCTTCAGACTCGCGAGCAACATATTCGTCGTGAAAAAGCGACATCCAATATTTGTACTGCCCAAGCTTTGCTTGCCGTGATGGCTTCAATGTATGCCGTATATCATGGTCCCGCAGGAGTAAAACGCATTGCAGAGCGCATCCATGAGCGCGCCACCTCGTTGGCTGCGGGATTGGCTGCTGCCGGTATTCCGAATAGCCACGCTACCTACTTTGACACCATCAAAGTGACCGCTGATTCGGCTGCCGTGAAGGCGAGAGCTGCCGCTGCGGGCGTGAATTTCCGTTATTTTGAAAATGGCCAAATCGGTATCTCGGTGAATGAAACCACAACCGAGGCAGACATCGCTGAAATCATCAGCCTCATTGCCGGTAAAGAAGGTAAATCAGGTGCATCAAGCAATGCGATTGGTGCATTCAAAAGAACTTCAACTTATTTGACCCATCCACATTTCAATACGCATCATAGTGAAACAGAGATGTTGCGTTATTTGAAGAAATTAGAAAATAAAGATTTGTCATTGGCGCATGCCATGATCGCTTTGGGATCATGCACCATGAAACTCAATGCCACTTCAGAAATGATCCCAGTGACCTGGCCTGAGTTTGCGAATATTCACCCATTCGCTCCGGCAGATCAAACCCTTGGTTATCAAGAAATGCTCAATGAATTGGCGAAAGACTTGTGTGAATGTACTGGTTTTGCAGGCGTTTCACTTCAACCAAATTCAGGTGCACAAGGTGAATTAACAGGTTTGTTGGTGATCATGGCTTACCATGAAAGCTGCGGCGAAGGTCATCGCAATATTTGTTTGATCCCTTCATCAGCGCACGGTACCAATCCCGCCTCAGCAGTGATGGCTGGATTGGATGTAGTGGTGGTGAAATGTGACGAAAACGGAAACGTAGATGTTGCCGATCTCCGCTTGAAAGCAGAACAACACAAAGACAATTTAGCCGCATTGATGGTGACCTATCCATCCACGCATGGGGTATTTGAAGAAGCCATTCGTGAGATTACGCAAATAGTTCACGATCACGGCGGACAGGTGTATATGGACGGAGCCAATATGAATGCTCAGGTAGGCTTGACCAATCCGGGCAATATTGGCGCAGACGTTTGTCACTTGAATTTGCATAAAACATTTGCCATTCCACACGGAGGTGGTGGACCAGGCATGGGGCCTATCGGTGTGGCTGCGCATCTCGTACCCTTCTTGCCTGGCAATCCGATCATTCAAACCGGAGGAACACAAGCCATTTCTGCGGTGAGCTCTGCTCCTTTCGGAAGTGCATTGATCTTATTGATCTCTTATGGTTATATCAAAATGCTTGGCGGTGAAGGCGTGACCGATGCTACGCGTTATGCTATATTAAACGCCAACTACATGAAGGCACGTCTTGAAGGTCATTATGATGTGCTTTACACCGGAACCAACGGAACTGTAGCACACGAAATGATCTTGGACTGCCGATCATTCAAATCATTCGGTGTAGAAGTTGAGGACATTGCGAAGCGTTTGATGGATTATGGATTCCACGCACCAACGGTATCTTTCCCTGTAGCTGGAACATTGATGATTGAACCAACCGAGAGCGAGCCTAAATCAGAACTTGATCGTTTCTGCGATGCGATGATTGCTATTCGCAAAGAAATTGCAGAAGTGGAAGGCGCCATAGCTGATAAAGCAGACAATGTGTTGAAAATGGCTCCACACACGGCAATGGAAGTATGCGGAGACGAATGGAATCACAGCTATTCTCGATCGAAGGCAGCTTACCCGATTGCCGGGTTGCGTGAAAATAAATTTTGGATAAGTGTAGGTCGTGTCGACAACGCCTATGGAGACCGCAATTTGGTGTGTACTTGTCCACCAATGGAAGAATACGAAACAGTGAAATAACCCAAACTTGTTTTAGGTTATTTCACTTTATGCCCTTAAATGAGCATATCATACTCAATAAGAGAGACATGATATGCTCTTTTTTTTGATTTCCTCTATCTTCGCTCCCTCTCTAAAAAGCCACGAGTAAAAAAACATGAATTCTCCCAAACTGACCTCCAAGGGATTGCACCAGCGCATCCGAGCTATCCGTGCTACCCGCAGCATGTCTCAGGAAACAATTGCTACTAAAATTGGCATTTCTCAAAATGCATATTCGCGTATTGAACTGGGACTCGCCAAATTGTCAATTGAGCGTATGCTTAAAATCGCCGACATTCTTGAAGTATCTCCCATCGATCTCCTCACTCCCGATGGTGGTTTTCAGAATCAAATCGATAAGAAAGCTGCTCAGTCCGTTCAATTATTGATGGATGACTTGATAGCTGAGAAAAACGCACAGATCGAAAACTTGAAGCGCGAAAACGAGTTCTTGAAAGAAATGCTTCTTAAAAAGAATTAATCCACAGGATACCATTATTTCCGAAATTTTTTCAGGGGAAATCTCCTCCCAAATCCCTTTTGAAAATGCAGCTTGGTTAACTTTGACAAAAACATGTCAAATGAAGCCTACTGCCCTTTTTCTGATACTCGCACTTTTCTTCACCGAATGTTCATTCGGTCAAAACCATCTTGCGCGTGTAAATGCGAATGAACCGGGCTTGCCTGATTGGGCGGTAGCCATGTATTCACCCGAACCGAATTACTTCGAGGTGGTGAATCTCTATCACGCCTATTTCAAAACACATCCTTTCGAAAAAACAATTCATACGCAATACTTCAAGCGTTGGGTGAGTAGTGTTAAGGATCATGTTGACGCCGATGGACGCATTGTTGATGTAAGTGCCTTGGAAAAAATAGCGCAGCAAGACGCCATTGCTCAAGCACAAATCTCCTCAGATCGTGGAGATCAAATTTGGCATTTCGAAGGGCCGGAACATCATGTATTTTCCGATGGCACCGAAACCCCCGGGGCCGATCATTCCAATATTTATTGTCATGATCGAAGTGCGATAAATCCCGATGTTTTGTATTGTGGCACAGAAAGCGGTGGATGTTATAAAACAGTTGATGGTGGTTTACATTGGGCCCATATCAGTATGCCTTTATTGATTGGTTCCGTGGGGGCTATACGCATCAAGCCAAGTGATGATAACTACGTTATTATGAGCGCGGCCAATGAACTGTGGCGTACAACAGACGGAGGCTCCACTTGGACGATAATTGGTCAACCGTCTTTTCAATCACAAGATATTTCTGCGTGGGAGATTGCCTATAATCCTGCAGACAACAACATTGTTTACGCCGCAACGAATCAAGGTTTTTTCCGCAGTACAGACGGTGGAGACAACTGGACAGAAATTCTCACCAACAATTGCGAAACCATTGCTTTCAAACCGAATGATCCTTCGGTTGTCTATACGATTCAATATGAGCCTTCCTTAGATTACTCTCGATTTTACAAGAGCACGGATTCAGGCGCAACGTTCACAATGAGTGACAACGGTTGGTTTGACAGCAGCTTGGGCGACATAGCCATAGAAGGCGGCCGCCTAGCAACGACCGAAGCCGATCCCGACCGAATCTATGCATTGCTTGTAGGTTATCAGAATGCTGGTAGCGCCGTCACCACCAACGGATGGGTTGGTGTTTGGGTGAGTTATGATGCCGGTGCGACTTGGCAATTTCCTCATGGATTGATTGGAACTCCCTACACGGCAGATCATCCAAACCTCATGAACTTCAGTGCGGATGACGGTGATTATACACAGATTCATTACAACACCACCATGGCGGCATCGCAATTGGATGCGGACAAAGTGCTTATTGGCGGTTTAAACCTTTGGGTGAGTAATGACGCTTGCGCTACTTACGAAGGTTTAGGCGGCTACATCGGTGGTATAGATTATTTCCATGTTGATCAACAAGAAATACGTATTTACAAAACTGGAGAAACCACGGAGGAAGTGTGGATAGGCAATGATGGTGGAATACTTCACTCCACAGATTTTATGGCTTCACACACCAATCTGAATAGAGGTATTCGCGCTGTAAATCTCTGGGGTTATGATCAAGGCTGGAACGAAGACATGATGGTCGGTGGCCGCTATCACAATGGCAATATGGCTTATCATGAAAATTATCCCCCTGGTGAATTTCTTTTACTTGGTGGTGGAGAATCTGCTACCGGGTATGTTAATTATAACGACGAAAACGAAACCATTCACAGCGATATCGGAGGATATGTATTGCCTGAAGATTTAGCTGGAAATCCTACTTATTTCTCCGTGAACATGTCGCCCAATGAAAGCTACTGGAACAATGGCAGTTCGCGCATCATGTTTGACAATGATTATTTCAATATCGCATGGTTGGGCAAAGACAATAGTCTTTACCGTTCCACCAACGGTGGTGGTTCATTCTCGCTCTTTCATACGTTTGGCATCAACACAGAAAATGATGTGTTGTGGATAGAACAATCGTATATCAATCCCGACTTCATTTATCTCCATCAAGCTGTTGGAAGCAGCAGCAAGTTGTGGCGCACCACAGATCAAGGAACAACCTGGGAAGAAGTGAGTTTGCCCTCAACACTTCGAGATATGAACTTCACCTTAGGTACAGCTAGTGAGCATGAAATCTGGATCTCTTTCTATTATGGAGGAAACACCAACAAAGTTTATCACACGACGGATGGCGGAGCGAATTGGGATAACTGGAGCACCTCCGCGCTCAATGGACTAGAACCTTGGGCCATCGCGCATCAATACGGAACCGATGGAGGTGTATACCTAGCGATAAAAAACGGGCTTGTTTTTTATCGAAACAATAGCATGGAAGATTGGGTGAGCTATAGTGCCGGACTTCCCGCGAGCAGCGAGCCTTTGCGCATTGTACCATTTTATAAAGGTGGGGTAATTCGATTGGCCACATGGAATCTTGGTGTCTGGGAAGCACCATTTTTCGAAACAAGCCCATTGATGGCTGACTTCGCGGCAGAGTACAACTCATTTTTCTGTCCTGGCGATCCCATTCACTTTGTAGACCATAGTGTGTGCGGCCCGAATGCCACGTACAGTTGGTCTTTCCCTGGAGCAATTCCATCTACGAGCAATGAGAAAAATCCTACAGTAGAATATGAGCAAGACGGCGTGTATGATGTGACCATGACGATTACCGAAAACGGAAACAGCATCACAGTGACAAAAACAGCTTATATTTCATCATACTCATCAGAGGGAGGTGACTTTGTTGAAGACTTTGAAATGGGTGGTTTTCCCGAAAGTTGGAAACTGGTAGGCAATGCCTCTTGGGGAGTAACAGATGATGCAAGTGCATACGCTACCGGCACTTACAGCATGCGTTTCGATAATTATTACTACGATGCTCAAGGCGACCGTGACGATGTGTGGTTGGGTAAAACACCATACGCAGAAAGCATGACTATTTCTTTCGATGCGGCCTATACTCCATACAATGAAACTTGGTCTGATACCCTGGCCATACTTTATAGTTTGGATTGTGGCAATACGTGGACAGAAGTATATGCAGTAGGCGGTCAATCGATTTCACAACAAGACTTCAACGGTGATTTCTTTGTACCCACTGCAGACCAATGGATGAATCATGAAGTGACTTTTCCCGTTAATGGTGTAGAGGGTGATCAAGTCATTATTGCTTTTCAAAACAGAGGCCGTTATGGCAATGCATTGTACGTTGACAATATCAATTTGCAATCTTCTGTATCCGTTGAAGAAGCTGTCTCTAAACCAAACATCAATCTTTATCCGAATCCGGCAGAAGAGTATATTCATTTGAGTTTGCAACAAATCAATGGCGACATCATCACCTTACGCATAGTGGACATGACAGGCAGAGCGGTGTACACCGAACAGTTTTCTCGTGCAGAACGCATCGAAAAACGTCTCAACCTAGAAACCCTTGCCAGTGGCACATATCAAGTGGTACTCAGCGCAAATGGCTGGGAAGAATCGCGCGCGATCGTGGTAAGATAAGGGTTCGGAGTTCAGGGTTCGGAGTTCGGGGTTCGGGGTTCAGGGTTCAGAGTTACTAGTAACATGAAGTTGCAATTCACCGTAGATTTTGAGCACTTCAATGGGGTTGGTTTTTTACAGGAATTCATGCAGGATACATTTGCTCAAAACCTTTACCATGAACATCGTCATCATCAACGGGCATCCATTCCACGAAAGTTTGAATTTTGCCATTGCCAAAGCGTATAGAGAAGCTGCAGAAAGCAAAGGACATGACGTTCGAGAAATTGTCATTGCCGACTTGCAATTCAATCCCAATTTGAAATATGGGTATACGAAGCGCACCGAACTCGAACCCGATTTAGTTCGTGCATGGGAAACCATTCAATGGGCCGATCATCAAGTTTGGATTCATCCCGTGTGGTGGGGCGGACTGCCGGCGATTACCAAAGGATTCATTGATCGCTTATTTCTCCCCGGATTCACGTTTAAGTATCGCGAAAACTCGCCGTGGTGGGACAAATTGTTGACCGGTAAAACAGCGCAAATTCTAACCACGCTCGATACACCGCCACTCTTTTATCGCTTGATGTTTCGTCGACCAAGCGTCAATCAATTGAAGCGAACCGTCCTCGAATTCTGTGGCGTCAAACCCGTGAAAGTCCATTACTTCGGTCCTATTCGCAACGCCAAGCCCGAGCAGATATCACGGTTCATTGAACAATCCCGCAAGCTCGTGCCCTAGGAGTTCGGGGTTCAGAGTTCAGGGTTCGGTGTTCGGAGTTCAGTGGTTCAATAAACACCGAAGTACACACCTGTGCCTGCAGGTTGCACACCCGCGCTAGCGGGTTACACGGCCGGCAGCTCACTATTGAGGAAAAGCACAAACGCTCCCCCGGCCAAAAACTCAGGGTTCCTGAATAACGTGGCGCTTGAAAATGGGACACCCATGCAAAATGATTGCAGAACCTATAACAAACCTCCCAACATTCAAACATCGAACCTCTCCACCTCTCAACCACCAAACATTCAAACCTCCAAACCTAAAAACCTAAAAAAGCAACCCCCCAAAAGTGTTTTCTTGGGGGGAATGCTTCATCAGAAAGTGAATCGCATCACTTCTTGGTATTGTACCTAGACAATACCCCTTTGCTCATGCGAATAAACTGATTGCCATCCGGTGAAAAATAGGGATGATACGTATCCCTAATCATGCCTTCGATAGCGCCTGTTTCTAGATTGAAACGAATGAATTGATGAATATCATCGTCCTTGGATCCATTCCACACATAGAATGCCTCGCCTTCTTCCATGAATCCAAAATTCTTATCGGTGTTGGTGCCGTACTTGATCTTGCCGTCTCCCTTTGATGCTCTTGCAAGTCCTTCTTCACCACTAATCAATATATCTCCATTCAAAAAGTATAAAGTCTTTGCTTTGCCAATTTTCAACGCGGCCAAATCCGTTTTAAACTTGATTTCTCCTGTCTTCGGTTCCAAGGCAAACAAGTTGCGATCACTGGCCACATATAGGATTCCATTCTCTCCCATCAAATTTGAAATGCTCTTGAATTTATCTCCCAATGACTTCAATTCCTTGCCTTCCCACAACAATTTTCCGCTTGCGACATCATAGGCGGTCAAACTAAAATCACCTTCTTCTTTGTACTCGCTGATGCAGGTCTGCGCTCCTGTGTTGGCATTTTGAATCAACGATTGCACTAGCACTTCGCCGCCATTGCGAACAATCAATGCGCCATTTTCTACAATCATTTCTGTAATGATCGCATCCTTTTCCAAACGCTCAGATGACCACAATACCTTGCCTGTAGCGGCATCAAATTTCTTAATGGCGCGCACGTCTTTACTTAAATCCGCCACATAAACAGAGGTACCATCCACCACAGGCATCGGTGCTCTTCCCAAAATAAGTTCAGACTTAATGGCGCCAAAATCAAAAATGGAATAATCGAATGTGGTCTCCCACAACAATGCGCCCGTCTTGGCATCCAAAACGGAGAGCCCCTCATACACCACAAATACATATCCGCCTTCATAAAACAAGGTGATGAAATCGCCGCCAAAGTCGCTACCGTAGCCGCGCACATTGTCGCAAAGACTGCGCACAAAGCTACCCTGGATTTGAGTTTTCCATGAATGATCTCCTGTAGACATCACTTCAATGGGATAGGTTTTTCCACGCTTAAAAGAAGATACCGCCCAATTGCGTTCATAGCTCAAATGCAAAACGCTGTTCAATTCTGGTACACGCACATTTCCAGCGCCCACCCAATGTTTTCCAAAATCCAAAACAGACAATCCACCACCGCTTGACTTCTTACGGGTCTCAGGATTGGAAACTTCTTGACCTGTTTTCTCATCGATATAATGAGTCACTTGATCGTCCTTCTTGTCTCCCTTAACCAAGACTTCTACAACCCCTTTGTCCGTATCATACCACCACTTCTCAGCTTTTTTCACACCGAACTTTTCTTTAACCACCAGGGTCCAAACAATTTTTCCGGAAACGGCATCAATACCACAAATCGTCGACATATCGCCGGCCACGACCCAGCTATTGTCGTCGTTGCTTCCCCATTTGTCGACATCGACAGGGATCTTCAATTCAAACATTTTAGTGAACTCCTTTTGGGAGAATGTATTCACCGCCATAACCATGGCAACGAATACGAGTGAGATGATTTTTTTCATAGTGTGCGATTATTTTGATGAGCCAAAGCAAGCTCATCCGCGCACACTGCGCCATCCCCAAAAAGTAGTAGAGACCCTAACGGTCGAGATTTCTGAGTTTGTTGATCGCCTCAATTTTCGATTGCACCTGAAGCTTTCTATAGATATTGCGAATATGTGTTCGAATAGTTTCGGTGCTCACACCAAAGTCATCCGCAATTTCCTTGTAGCGCAATCCATCGGCCAGTTTTCTTAAGATTTGATTCTCTCTATCGGTCAAATCATCGCTGTGCAATTCGTCTTTCTCCTTAAAAGATGACAATACTTTGCGCGCTATCGTTCCTGTCATGGGCGAACCACCATCCGCCACTTCCAACAATGCATTCACCACAGCTGAAGCGCGGGCTGTTTTCAATAAGTAACCATTGGCACCCGCTCGAAGGGCATCAAATACGTGTTCATCATCTTCAAACACAGTTAACACAACCGACTGAACATTCGGTTTTTCTTCATTCATCATCCGAATCAGGTCAATGCCCGATTTTCCGGGCAATCCGATATCCGTCAACAGAATATCACATTTCGTCCAATAATCGCTTTTCAGGGCATCTTCCACCGAAGCAAAATCGGCCAATATCACAATCTCCGACTCATGACTGAGGATTTCTACCAATCCCTGTCGGGTAGGTTCGTCGTCTTCAACAATGATCACATGAATCATAGCTTTTACTTCTTTTTAATGGTTTTCCATGGAAAATAAATCGTGGTGGTGGTACCTTCGCCTACTGCTGAATTGATCTCAACTTTTCCTTCATGGCTCGCGGCGCGATGGCGCAAATTGCCCATACCTCTACCTTCTTTGATTGTTGAAGGTTCAAAGCCCACTCCATGATCAAATACTTGCACATAGAATCCATCGGCATCCATTTCCCATCCGATGCTCACCTTTTGGGTTTGACCATACTTAGCAGTGTTGTGAAAAATTTCCTTCAGCATTAAATACACATCGCGAAAAGCAGTTTGATCTAGAGTCAAATTGCTTTGTCCTTTTTCTTTCCAATCAATAAGCCAATCACAATCGTCGGCAAATCGGTTGGCCAATTCTCGAATGCGCGATTGAAGATCTTTCATGCCAGTTTGCTCAACGTGCAATAACCAGATCAACGACCGCATGCCCAGCGATAATTGATCGGCCACCTCTTCTATGGGTTCCAACTTGGCTCTCTCAATACCCGTTTCCTTTTGAATACTTCCGGTCACCCAACGAATGCGCGAAATTCCACTGCCCAATTCATCGTGCAAATCTTGCGCAATTCGCTCACGCTCTGATTTCTCGGTTTCTTGCACCAGTGCCCATTCTCGCTGTTGTTGTTTCCAACGATACCAGCGATATCCAAAAAACACCGTGATGACGACCAAAATAAGTACAAGAATGAGTACCCCATTAAAAAGGTTTACCCGTTCTTGTTCCACTTCCAATTTCTCAATGGTCAACTTGTTCTTTTCTGACTCATACTTCTTATCCATCTCAGCCAATGCATTTACACGCTCGTCGCTGATAATGCTATCGTGAAGGTTCTTATATTTTGTATAATACTCCAGTGCATTTTTATAGTCGCCCTTGCCCGAATATTGTTCCGCCAAACTTTCAAGCACACTTTCCCGCAAATTCGGGTTGCCTAGTTCGATAGACATCGCCAACGCCTTCTGTGTTTGTGCAATGGCTTCATCAAATTTTTGTTGTTTGGCCAAAACGTTACCAATATTATTGAGATTGGCCGCCACCATAAAATTATCTCCAATCTGCTGGGCTGATAGAAGCGACAAATTGTAATAATTCAATGCTCGATCGTAGTTTTCTACATTCTTGTTGAGCACACCCAGATTATTGTACACAATAGAAATTCGGTCATCCAACTTCAACGCAGTATACAATTCGGCGGCACGTTCATAATAAGCCATGGCTTTCGTGATGCTATCCATTTGTTCATAGATGAAACCATAGCTATTGAAATTATCGGCCCTAACCAATGAATCGTTGATTTGTTTGGCAATCACGTCCACTTGACTCAAATATTTCAATGCTTGCGGAAAATCTCCTTGTTCTGAATAAAGTGAGGCGATATTGTTGAGCACTTTGGCCCGCTTGTGGGCTACTTCTGTACCATCTCCTATTGCCGCAAGGGCTTGCAAATAAAAACCCAGCGCCTCTTCAATTCGCCCGGTATAACTGCACACATTTGCCAATGAATTGTAGATAACCGGCAATTTTTCATGCCCCTGTTCGCCCGACAAACGAAGCGCCTTTTGCAACGATTTTTCCGCCTCCGGATAGGCACCCGTGCTAAAGTAGGAATCCCCTTGATCGATGTAAAACTGGATTGAATCTTGCGCAACAACAGAAAAGAACGAGAACAGGAAAAAGAACAAGAACAAGAACGAGAACAGGAACGAGCAAAGACGTTGGTTCATGGCGAGGTCGGCTAGTTAAAATCAAGATCGGAGTAAATATAAACCCTTTTATCTATTCCCTCTTCCCTCCTCGCTCCACAATCCTCACTCCTCAATCCTGTTTATATTTGCGCCATGAATCATCATTTGTCAGACGAAGAAATTGTAAGAAGAAGCGCATTGACCAAATTGCGCGAAAAAGGCATTGACCCGTATCCTGCTCCCGAATTCAAGGTAACCGCCTACGCGAGCGAGATACACGCCAACTATGAAGAAGGAAAAGAAGTGGTGGTGGCTGGGCGCCTGATGAATATGCGTATCATGGGAAAAGCCTCTTTTGCCGATGTGCACGATAGCACAGGACGCATTCAGGTATACATCGCTTCTGACAATATTTGTCCGGATGAAGACAAATCACTTTACAATGATGTGGTGAAGCATTTGCTCCACTACGGTGATTTCATCGGAGTTCAAGGAAAATTGTTCACCACTAAAATGGGCGAGATTTCGATCTCCGTGACCGGTTTAACCTTATTGTCAAAATCACTAAAACCCCTTCCTGTCGTGAAGACAGATAAAGAGGGCAATATTTTCGATGCCTTCACCGACCCCGAATTGCGCTACCGTATGCGCTACGTAGATTTGGTGGTGAATGAAAAAGTAAAAGAAACATTTATAGCCCGCACCAAGATCGTCAACGCTATGCGTGACTTCTTCAATGCGAAAGGATATTTGGAAGTAGATACTCCTGTATTGCAACCAATACCAGGCGGGGCTACGGCACGTCCATTTATCACACATCACAATGCATTGGATGTTCCGATGTATTTGCGTATTGCTAATGAGCTCTATCTCAAACGCCTCATTGTTGGCGGATTTGAAGGAGTATATGAGTTCAGCCGCAACTTCCGCAACGAGGGTATGGACCGCACCCACAATCCGGAATTCACCGTGATGGAAATCTATGTAGCCTACAAAGACTACAACTGGATGATGGACTTTACGGAGACCATGTTGGAGCACGTGTGCATGAAAGCACTCGGTACGACATCGGTGAAATTTGGCGAAAAAGAAATCAACTTTAAAGCGCCTTTCCGCCGCGTTACTATGCGCGATGCGATCATGGGATATACCGGATTTGACATCAACGGAAAAAATGAAGATGAACTGCGCACCTTCTGCAAATCCATCGGCATTGAAGTAGATGATTCGATGGGGAAAGGAAAACTCATCGATGAAATTTTTGGTGAAAAATGCGAAGGCAATTATATCCAGCCAACATTCATTACCGATTATCCGGTTGAAATGTCGCCGCTGTGCAAACGCCACCGCGACAATCCCGAATTGACCGAACGCTTTGAGTTAATGATCAATGGTAAAGAAGTGGCCAACGCTTATTCTGAGTTGAATGATCCCATCGATCAGCGCGAACGATTCGAAGAGCAATTGCGTCTTCAAGAACGCGGCGATGATGAAGCGATGTTTATTGATCAAGACTTCTTACGCGCTTTGGAATACGGCATGCCACCTACATCCGGTATGGGTATTGGGATTGATCGTTTGGTGATGTTGTTGACCAACAATGAAACCATTCAAGAGGTTCTTTTCTTCCCACAGATGCGTCCTGAGAAATGGAATACCGGTCCGGATATCAAATCTTTTGTTGCAGCAGGCATTCCAGAGTTTTGGGCAGAGCACATCATCAAAGCGGGATATGATAGCGTAGAAAAATTGCGTGAAAGCAAACCAACAGCCGTGCATCAAAACATGAATACATACCGCAAAAAAAACAAGCTCGACATTCCGGCCGTTCAATTGACGGATGTGGAAGCGTGGATGCAAGGGTAAGGTTCAGAGTTCAGAGTTCAGAGTTCGGAGTTCGGGGTTCGGAGTTTCGAGTAAATGACCGAATCCAGCCATTCATCATTGTCGAAATAGTTCTCGCGAAAATGCGCTTCTTTGACATAACCACAACGCTGCAAAACGCGTTCTGAAGCCGCATTTGCTGGATCTATGACAGCCTCAATGCTATGCAATTGCATGGTCTCGAAACCATACCTCTCCGCCGCGGCCATCGCTTCGGTCATGTAGCCCTTGCCTTGGTGTTCGGGACCGAGCATATAGCCAATTTCGGCGCGCGCATTTTCCTTTTGTGGCCTGAAAAACCCAATCATACCGAGCAAACGTTCGGGTGCTTCTTTGGTTGAAATACCCCAATTAATTTGCTCGTTTGATACAATGTTTTCATCAATTTTTTTCAAGAAATCAAGGACATCTTGTTTGTCTTTCGCCAACGGCCGCGGAATGTAACGCATCACATCGGGATCTGAACGAAATGCGAGAATATTCTCCCAGTCCGCTTCTAAGATCCGACGAAGAATCAATCGCTCTGTTTGAAGCTCGGGAAAGGGTTGGAACTGAAATTTTAGGGGTAAGTTCATACTCCCAAATGTACCATGTTTCGAGGTCGTGTTATATTTGTGCAGCATGACAAGACACCATTATCTCATTATCCTTTGCGCTCTTTTTCTTTCAATCGCTCGTATTGAAAGCAGAGCACAGTGTGATATACCGTTAGTGATCAACGGCGACTTGGATATTTGTCCCTTTACCTCACAAACGCTCAGTGTAGACGATATCGGATTTACGTCATTGGCTTGGCACATCAATGGGGTGCTTGTATCCACCACTGCCACAGCAGAATACACCTTTACCATGCCCGGAATCTACACGCTTCAACTCGAGGCAACCACTGCCGAATGCACGTACAATCAAACGGAGTCTATTTCAGTTGAAACCACCAATACGTTTTCTCCAACGTTTGATTTTACGACCATTCACGCCAATTTCACCGCCCCTTCGTTTACTTGGTATTTCGAAGATCAAGTCTTGGCGAGTGTTTCTGGAGAAAGCTATAGCCCCGTCAATTCGGGGGTATACACAATTATCGCCAATACAGGAGATCCTTGTCCGCCATCGGCCCAACTCTTTGTCAATCTCTGTCCGCCTGTGCCGGATATCATCGGTTCAGCTACAGCTTGTGGACTCAACCCAGAGTTCTATACAACTCCCGAGGATGGCTACCCCATTGTGGAATGGTATTTTGAAGAAGCGTTTATCACCACTGGGGGAGATGTTCTTCTTGCCTTTGCCAATCCTGGCACGTACACGATTTCTTTGATTGTTGGCAATGAATTCTGCACCAACACCAATAGCATCAACGTAGATGCCATCAGCATTCCGGATGTGGAGGTATTGGATATGAATAATGGAATCTTGGAGAGTTCGGTGATCGGCGAAAACTATCAATGGTACCTCAATGGTTTACCCATAGCCAATTCCGACACCGTTCAAATCACAGCTTTAGAGCAAGGCAATTATAGTGTTGAGGTCTACCTGACCTCCGGTTGCACTACCCAATCAGATCCTCTTTTTGTCGATCTATTGCGCATTTCAGAAAACGAAAACGCATCTTCTTTCACCTATATTATTGATCAAAATCAATTGCTGATTCAATATGTTTCTACGGTTCATAGCACAATTACCATGCACCTTTTTAATACGAATGGTCAATTGATCGATACACAACAATACACCGAACAAACATTCGGTATTGCATTGACTCCCTTGAGCAACGGAATATATTTCGCCCATCTTTGCGACGATCAAGGTCATCAGGAAAACATCCGTTTTGCTTTAGCTCATTAACCCAAGAACGATGAATACCTCAAAGTTCCCTTTTAGGTTTGAACACTACTCACGAAATTGGTGATCAATATTCATGAGTATTTTCTATACGGTCATTGACAAAATCAATACACCCTTGCTTTTTGATGCCTCGCGAGGGCAATATATCCTTCCAATTGATTGATCACAATGGGTTTCGACACAAAACCGGTCATGCCCATATCATAAACCCGTCTGCGATCATCGTCAAACGCGTTGGCTGTAAGAGCAACAACAGGAATTTCATTCGAGGCATATTTTTGTGACGCAAGAATTATTTTTCCAGCTTCCCATCCATCCATCTCAGGCATATGCAGATCCATCAGGACCAAGTCGTAGTCATTCGCCTCAAATAGGACGACCGCTTCTTTGCCATTCGCAGCGTAGTCCGCTTGAATATTGCGGTTTTTGAAAAGGTACTTCACCACCACTTGATTCATCTCATTGTCTTCAGCCACAAGCACACGAATCGGAATGGTTTCATCTACAACAATTTCTTCTTTCACCTCCATTTCTTTACCTAAATCAAAGTCAACTTCAAAATAGAATTGACTTCCTTTTCCGGGCTCAGATTTTACGAGTATTTTACCTCCCATCAAGTTCACCAACTTTTGAGAAATAGCCAGCCCCAGTCCGGTGCCTTCGTAGCGTTTTTTGGATCCACTTTCGCCTTGTGAGAAAGCCTCAAAAAGACCGTTCAATTGCCACGGATCCATGCCAATGCCTTGGTCTTTAATTTCAAAAAACACCTTTATTCGATCATTGGTTGCGCCAACTTCAAGCACGTTAAGTGATATGACACCATGATCAGAAAACTTGATAGCATTGTTTATCAGATTGATCAACACCTGTTGCAAACGCAACAAATCACCAAAAAATAACCGATTCGACTTGATATTGACAGACACGTCGAACTTAAGATTTTTCTCTGCTACTTTATACTTAAACGTCTTCGCCAACAATTCGAGCTCCGCTTTCAAATCAAAGGATGAGTAATTCAATGAGAACTTACCAGATTCAATTTTAGAATAATCCAAAATGGAATTAATCAACTCCA
>JBMOFW010000013.1:0-25543 GCA_049318685.1 Flavobacteriales bacterium | reverse complement strand
CACTCCTGTCACATCCACAAAGGCGTTTACTACTTCGAGTACAGTATTGCCTACGCCTTGACCAATATTGAAAACCTCGTATCCGGATTGAATACCAGCGAGCCAATTCATTGCTGCGACATGCGCTTTAGCCAAATCAACGACATGAATAAAATCGCGTATACACGTACCATCGGGTGTATCGTAATCATTTCCAAAAATGGTCAATTTTTCGCGCAACCCCGCAGCTGTCTGGGTTATGTATGGAACCAAATTGTTCGGAATACCATTGGGCAATTCACCGATTTCTCCAGATTCATGTGCACCAACCGGATTGAAATAACGCAACATGGCAACTTTGTATATAGGATTGGAAAAGCACACATCCCGAATCATTTGTTCGCATACCACTTTGGTGAAACCGTAAGGTGAAGCGGCGTCTTTATCCGGAGTAGATTCGGAAACAGGCAATGCATCGGGCTGGCCGTACACTGTGCAAGAACTAGAGAAGACTAAATTTTGAATCCCAAAATTTTTCATGGTTTCCAAAACAACCATCATCGAATCCAAATTATTTCGATAATAGCGAATGGGATTCTCAACTGACTCGCCCACCGCTTTGAAAGCAGCAAAATGAATAATGGCTTCCGGTTCTTCTTTTTCGCAGACCTCTGCGAACGCTTTCGCGTCAGTGCAATCTATTTGATAAAAGACTGGGGAAAATCCAATAATTTTTTCGATCCCCTTTAAAACGGATACTTCACTATTCGAAAGATTGTCCACAATAACCGGATCATGCCCTGCTGCCACCAATTCTACAATAGTATGTGATCCGATGAATCCGGTTCCACCGGTGACTAGCACTTTCATAGTCTCGTCGTTTTAATGGGTTTGAACAAAGGTAAACAATTCACCTTAAATTTTTTTTTAACCTAAAATGAAACCTTTGTTTCGTGAATCAAGTAAGAGCAGATTGACTAACCTAACAAATATGAATCACCAAGCAGAACAGAGGTACGACCTCTCTTACCTGAATCAGGTATTTCAGGGAAATAGAGAGATGATCGACAACATCATCAAGCTGTTTCTTCAGCAAGTGCCCGAGTACATTCGTGAGATGGAAGAATGTGTAAAGAAAAATGAACCACTCTCACTGCATCCATTGGCTCATAAAGCAAAGAGTTCAGTTTCAATGCTCGGCATACGCGACATGGAAACAGATATTTTACAAATAGAAAACGACAGTAAGCACCTTCGAAATTTAGATCAACTTCCTACGCTGGTATATCGTGTGAAAGAAAATTGTCAGATTGTGTATTACCAGTTAAAAGAGCAATTGCAGCGCGCTTCTTAAAACGCGCATGTGTGAAAGATATAGGGTGGAGGGCCGCTCCCAGTAGGAACAATGTTCTGAACGGGGCGGTTTTTCTTTTTATATACCTATATTGCACACGAAATCACAGTCAGCAAAACGCGTATGCACTTCACTACTACTGACGAAGCCGATTTGGCCAAGCGCGGACTTCAAGCCGCGGATCTCGTAGACCTCATATATCGCTTTACTCAACACACTCAACCTATCGCTTTAGAGCGTCCCTGCACCTCAGGTGACGGAATTGTGGTATTGAATTCGTCGCAGAGTTTGCGTTACTTAGATTACTTCGAAAAAGAAAGTCCGAAACGCACCATGCTGAAGTTTGTTCCTGCGTCGGGCGCGGCCAGTAGAATGTTTAAGCATTTATATTCTTATTCCCCTGGCAACGTAAGTAGCTTAACAGAAGAATTCATCATCAACTTCGACTTATTTCCATTTTTACATACGCTCAATATTTACCTGGATAGACAGGGCATCTCATTAAGAAATTTGATTGAAAATAACGAATGGGAAAAGATCTTCAATTATATACTTTTTGAACCCGGTCTCGGATACGGTCGATTTCCGAAAGGCTTGGTTCCTTTTCATCGCTATCCATTCGAAATTCGCACAGCTTTCGAAGAGCATATTCACGAGGCGATTGATTATGGCCGTGAAAAAGATGGAACGTGTCGTTTACATTTCACTCTCGCTCCGCACCAAATCGACGATGTGATGAAATTTTTAAATGATCGAGTAAAAGCGTTTCCTTATGAAAATTTCATTTTACAACACAGTCTCCAAGAAGAAAAAACGGATACTCCAGCCTTAGACAAAGACAATCAGCCGGTGCGTGACAGTGAAGGGCACATTGTATTTCGTCCTGCAGGTCACGGCGCATTAATTAGCAATTTGGAAGGATTGGATGCCGACATCATTTTCATTAAGAACATTGATAATGTGACTACGTCTGATCAAAAATCAGAGTCTATTATTTATAAAAAAATACTTGCTGGATTGCTGTTATTTTTGAAAACGGAAACAGACAAACATCTTCAACAACTGCGTGATGATTCACCCGGCGCCATAGCCGGAGCAATAGAGTTTATTCAATCTTGGTTTCAACCCGGTGCGCCTATTGGCCTGAATGAAGATCAATTGAAAATGTTTGTGATTAACCATTTGGATCGCCCCATTCGTGTTTGCGGCATGGTGCGCAACGAGGGCGAACCAGGCGGAGGACCATTTTGGGTAAAATCAAAAGAAGGACTTTTATCGAAACAAATTGTGGAGAAAAGTCAAGTGGATTTGCATGATTTGAATCAGAGTAAAATTCTTTCCGGATCCACGCATTTCAATCCAGTAGATATTGTTTGTTCCATTCGCAAATCTGACGGTTCAAAATACCGATTGGATGATTTTATTGATCACAGTACCGGATTTGTTTCGGAAAAATTCCAAGATGGAAAAGTGATCAAAGCATTGGAATTACCCGGACTTTGGAATGGTGCTATGGCACTATGGAATACTGTTTTCGTAGAAGTGCCCAACAGCACATTTAATCCGGTAAAAACCGTCAATGACTTGCTTAGACCCGGACATCAGGTTGCTTAAACGCTTCGATTAATATTTGCTTGGTGCAGCCAATAGTTTCGGCCTCTTCTTTATTCGATGCAATAAAAACAATCCGATCATGGGCATTTACACGAAGCAATTCTTGATACCACGAAATCGCGTTGGCATCTAAGTGAGACGATGGTTCGTCGAGCAGCAGTAAAGGTGTATCCGCCAGAATAGCCATTCCTAATTTTACACGTTGCTTCATTCCGCTCGAATAAAATTTCAACGGCTTGTTATAGGCTTTCGAAAGCCCCATCAATTCAGCAACATCCGTAGCGTTAAGTTGATTGCGAAAAGATTTAAAAGAAGAAAAAAAATCAATATTTTCTTTCAAGGTGAATTCGTCGTAATTGGTCATGTACGGCGTAGCGAGTGATACATACTTGAAAATATAATCTACTCCAATTCGGATGCCGTCATTCTTCCAAGAAATTATTCCCTCACTCGGCGTCAAATATCCGCTTAAGACCTGTAGTAATGTAGATTTTCCACTACCGTTTGCACCGAGAATGGCAATACAATCGCCTTGAAGAAAATCAGCATTTATTCCCCGAAAGATCCATTCTTTCTGGTACCGTTTGCCAATATTCGTTAGATTAATTTCCAAAATAACTACAAGCCTTGAGGACCGCGGATAATACCTTTATCCGAAGCCCGAATGAATCCGAGAATAGTCTCTTTTTCTGGTGTATTCGGCAATTCCATTTCCGCAGCATGCATCGCAATGCCAATATTATTG
Organism: Flavobacteriales bacterium; assembly: GCA_049318685.1. GTDB lineage: Bacteria > Bacteroidota > Bacteroidia > Flavobacteriales_D > Sanyastnellaceae > JAIXWP01. The sequence goes on along the minus strand of JBMOFW010000013.1, from coordinate 21,851 downwards.
TTGTGTACGTAAATTGTACGGTACACATCTTCGATATTGGTGATTGTTTCGTTTTCAAAGCCACGGCGGCGCAGACCAATTGAATTTACACCGGCATAGCTAAGTGGTTCACGAGCCGCTTTGATAAATGGAGGCACATTCTTTCTCACCAATGAGCCACCGGCAATGAAACTGTGCTGCCCAATGCGAACAAATTGTTGAACTGCTACCACCCCTTCAATAATAACCCAATCCTCAATATCAACGTGACCAGCGATATTTCCTGAATTGGCAATGATGCAGTTGTCACCAACGAAAGCATCATGGGCAATGTGCACATACGCCATCAGCAAGCAATTCTTGCCAACTTTCGTTTTGAAACGATCTTTGGTTCCTCGATTAAGTGTACAACACTCTCGGATAGTTGTATTATCTCCAATTTCTGTGGTTGTTTGCTCACCTTCAAATTTGAGGTCCTGAGGAATGGCGGAGATCACTGCACCAGGAAAAATGCGGCAATTTTTACCAATGCGGGCGCCATCCATGATGGTGACATTCGGACCAATCCAAGTTCCGTCTCCGATTTCGACATCACCAGCTATGGTGGTAAAAGGTCCTATTTCAACGTTAACCCCAATTTTTGCTTTTGGGTCGATTATGGTAAAATTGCTCATGCTGTAGCGGCTTGATTGGTTTCTTTTGGCACACGGTCTCTGATCACCTGCGCAAGCATCGTGGCCTCACAAACTTCTTTACCGTTGACATAAGCTATTCCTTTCATATTTACCAATCCGCGACGAATTGGCGACTCGAGAGATAAACGGAATATGAGTGTATCTCCGGGCAGTACTTTCTGTTTGAATTTCACCCCATCAATTTTCATGAAATAGGTGCTGTAATTTTCCGGATCGGGTACTTGTGACAACGCAAAAATTCCTCCTACTTGCGCCATGGCCTCCACTTGGAGCACCCCAGGCATCACTGGATTATTCGGGAAGTGACCTTGAAAGAAGGGTTCATTCATGGTCACATTCTTAATTCCCACAACACTTTCAGCATCCATTTCCAAAATCTTATCTACCAATAGGAATGGGTAACGATGGGGTAGCATTTTCGCGATATCATTAATATCGTAGAGCGGCTTCTTCGCGAGATCAAATGTTGGCGCTGCTTCCTTTTGTTTCTTGATAAGTCCTTTTAGGATTTTCGCAAACTCAACATTGCCAAAATGCCCAGGGCGTGCAGCAAGTATATGACCGCGAATAAAACGCCCTACCAATGCCAGGTCTCCTACAATATCGAGAAGTTTATGTCGAGCAGGTTCGTTTTCAAACTGCAATTTCACCGTGTTCAGTACGCCAATACCTTCAACTTTCACTTCCAAATCTTCTTTACCCAATTGACGCAAAATGTCCTTGATTTGATCATCTGTATAAGGTTGATCTACCATGACAATGGCATTATCAAGACTACCGCCTTTAATCAGCCCATTCTTTGCGAGCAATTCGAGTTCTCTTAAGAAAACAAACGTGCGGCATCGGCTGATTTCATCGATAAAATGATTGAGTTGGTACATATGGGCGTGTTGCGTCCCCAAAATAGGCGAATTATAATCCACCATCACGGTTACGCGAAACTCTCCACCAATGGTAGGAACGGCGAGCATTTCGATGCCTCGCTGTTCATCCTCATAGGTAATATTCTCGGTAAGGGTTAAGTATTGTCTTTCCGCACTTTGCTCTGTGTATCCCACTTCTTCAATGGCTCGCACGAAATGCCAAGCCGACCCATCCATAATAGGAATTTCAGGACCATCTACTTGTATCAGGGCATTGTCGATCTTGCAGCCATAAATTGCAGCCAAAACATGTTCTGTGGTATGCACCCGGGCGCCATTTTCTTCCAAAGTGGTGCCGCGTTGGGTGTTGACCACCAAATCCGCGTCGGCCCGAATGATGGGTTGTTCGGGAAGATCGACACGTTGAAATTTATACCCGTGATTTTCCGCTGCAGGTAGGATCGTCAAATTGACAACAGCTCCGGTATGAAGCCCAACACCAGAAAGGTGCACAGGCGCGCTCAATGTTCTCTGTTTTGAACTCATGCGGCGAAGTTAAAATGAAAAAGCCTCTAACGTCTCAACGCAAGAGGCTTTTTTTAGGCAAAGTCGTTGATAATTAATTTCCCAAAAGGTAGAAAACACCGATTGAAATGACACGATTTGAGAACTTATCGTCCAAACCATCTATATCATAAATGTTTGACAAACCTTGAGAAAAACGAGCTTCAAAGCCCAAACCGCTTTCCAAAGCATAGGCTAAACCTACATTTACTCCGAAATCTGTACCTGCCAAACCATCTTTGCTATCGTCGTCAACATCTGTAGTAGTCGTCACGCCGTCAATAGTCGCTTCTGAAGTTCCTTTTGATTTTGCACTCATCAAAAGTCCGATGTAAGGTCCTGCTTTTACGCTCAATGCATCTGAGAATTTAAATCCGATGTTAATTGGAACTTCGAGATAGCTCATTGAAGATTTTACATCAACTTTCGTAGTTGTGGTAACACCAAAAAATGTAATCGTTGATTCATAATTACTTCTAGCCCCTTTTACAGAGAAGTTTAACTCAGGAGCGAGAAACAACTTGTCACTAAGTTCATAGTTCAAAGCACCACCTACATAAAAAGATGTGAGCATACCCGGCGCCTCAGAGTCTTCATAGTCGCCAGAGATATTAGCCAAGTTGAGACCAAGACGGCCACCATAAGATAATTGGGCGTTGGATGTATTGCTTACTAAAAAAACTGCTACCGCAAACATCAGGAGAGTAATGTTCTTTTTCATAATTTGATTTAATTAAATTTAGATCCCAATATTACAAATAACTGTTCGATATTGAATGATTCGAAAAAAAAAACCGCTTCATCGGGATGAAGCGGTTCTTATATCGTCTAAAACTGAATTTCAATTATTTGTTCAAACTCATCCGAATCAAATTCAATGCACCACCAGCTTTAAACCATTCGATTTGCTGTGCATTGTACGTATGATTAACGGCAATCACATCTTTAGAACCATCAGCATGATTCAATTCCAAGTGCAATTGTTTCTCTGGAGCGAATGAAGTCAGATCTGTGAAATTGATCACATCGTCTTCTTGAATTTTATCGTAATCCGCCTCGTTGGCAAAAGTCAAGGCCAACATACCTTGCTTCTTCAAATTCGTTTCGTGAATACGCGCAAATGATTTTACCAATATCGCACTTACGCCGAGATGGCGAGGCTGCATTGCCGCGTGCTCACGTGAAGAACCTTCACCGTAGTTGGTATCTCCTACTACAATGGTTGGGACTCCGGCAGCTTTGTATGCGCGCTGAGTAGCTGGTACTTCACCGTATTCACCGGTTAATGCATTCTTTACTTTATTTTGCTCACCATTGAAGAAGTTTGTCGCTCCAATAAGTGTGTTGTTTGCGATATTATCCAAGTGACCGCGGAAACGCAACCATGGACCGGCCATTGAAATGTGGTCAGTGGTACATTTTCCTTTCGCTTTGATCAATACACGAGCGCCAGTGATGTTTTGTCCATCCCATGAAGAGAACGCATCCAACAATTGTAGGCGTTCCGAGTCCGGAGCAACGCTAATGACCACACCGCTGCCATCTTCCGCAGGCGCTTGATATCCTGCGTCTTCAGCATCAAATCCTTTGATTGGCAATTCATCACCTGTTGGAGGATCCAATTTCACCATCTCCCCTTTGTCATTCAACAATGAATCAGTCATTGGGTTGAAAGTCAAATCACCAGCAATCGCCAACGCTGTTGTCAATTCAGGAGAAGCGACAAAAGCCAAGGTATTTGGATTACCGTCGTTGCGGCTTTGGAAGTTACGGTTGAAAGAATGTACAATCGTGTTGCGTTCTTTTTTCTCAGCGCCCACACGCGCCCACATACCGATGCACGGACCACAAGCATTCGAGAATACAGTAGCTCCCATTTTATTGAAAATATCAATAAATCCATCGCGGTTGATCGTGTAACGCACTACTTCAGAACCCGGAGTGATACTGAACTCAGCTTTTGGCTTAAGTCCTTTCTCATTCGCTTGTTTTGCCAAAGATGCAGCACGAGCGATATCTTCGTAAGAAGAGTTGGTGCATGATCCAATCAAGCCCACTTCAACTTTCGTTGGCCAGTTATTTTTCGCTGCCTCTTCTTTCATCTTGCTGATTGGCGTAGCCAAATCTGGAGTGAAAGGTCCGTTCAAGTGAGGCTCCAATGTATTCAAGTCAATTTCGATTACTTCATCGAAATAGGCAGAAGGATTAGCATAAACCTCATCATCACCAGTAAGGTGACCTTTGATCGTGTTAGCTAAATCCGCAACTTCAGAGCGGCCTGTAGAACGAAGGTAACGTTCCATGCTTTCATCATAACCGAATGTCGATGTTGTTGCACCGATCTCTGCACCCATGTTACAGATAGTACCTTTACCTGTGCAGCTCAATGATTGAGCACCATCGCCAAAATATTCTACAATAGCGCCAGTTCCACCTTTCACAGTAAGAATACCAGCCACTTTCAAAATCACATCTTTTGCTGAAGCCCAGCCATTGAGCTTACCCGTCAATTTGATCCCGATGAGTTTAGGAAACTTCAGTTCCCAAGCCATTCCCGCCATCACGTCCATCGCGTCGGCACCGCCAACACCGATAGCGACCATACCCAATCCACCAGCGTTCACGGTGTGTGAGTCAGTACCGATCATCATGCCCCCAGGAAAAGCATAGTTTTCGAGCACTACTTGGTGAATGATACCCGCACCCGGCTTCCAAAAACCAATTCCATATTTATTTGAAATTGTGGATAGGAAGTTAAATACTTCGTTATTCTTATTCAAAGCTTCTGTCAAGTCAGTGCTCGCTCCTACTCTAGCTTGGATCAAGTGATCGCAATGCACGGTCGAAGGCACAGCCACTTTTTTGCGACCAGCTTGCATGAACTGCAAAAGTGCCATTTGAGCGGTGGCATCCTGCATAGCCACACGGTCCGGGGCGAAGTCAACATACGACTTACCACGCACATAAGCCGAGGTGGCGTTACCATCCCAAAGGTGGGTGTACAAAATCTTTTCAGAGAGTGTCAATGGACGGCCTACCACTTTGCGGGCGGCCTCTACACGCTCAGGGAAGCGGCTGTAAACCGCCTTGATCATGTCGAGATCAAAAACTTTATTGCTCATGGGTATATAATTCAGACTAATTTTTTCTGCCGTGCGAAAATACGTCACAGAGCCATTCATCACAATTTTTTAGCAATGAATAAGATTGAATTGAATATTTGTACTATGAGTTTGATCAAAGCGGCTACTAAAGAAAATATTCGAATTGCCTTCCGGGCTATCCGAAGTCAGATGCTGCGAACTATACTCACAGTTTCCATTATTGCCATCGGAATCACGGCATTGGTGGGCATGATCACCGCTATCGAAGCTATTCGCAACAAGATCAACGCGGAGTTTTCCCGATTAGGAAGCAATACATTCACCATTCGCAGCGGTAATTCTTCTCGAGGCGGTCGTCATGGTCAAAGTGCAAAAGTGGCAGAAGTGATAGACTATGAGCAAGCCATGCGCTTTAAAAAGGAATTTGGCGAAAGTGCATTGGTAAGCATTTCGGCTTTTGCCCAAGGTGCGGCAACGCTCAAATACGAAAGCATCAAAACCAATCCGAATGTCACTCTGCTGGGTTGCGACGAACATTATTTCAAGCTTTCCTCGTACGAATTGGCCAAAGGGCGAATTTTCTCGGCAGGTGAAATGACCAATGGAACCAATGTAATCATCATTGGCGCTGATGTTCAAGACAAATTATTTGAAAACATTGCAGATCCCGTTGGTCGGTTTATTTCTGTCGGAAGCGACAAATACCAAGTTGTGGGCGTGCTGGCTTCGAAAGGAAATACGTTTGGGTTCGCGGGCGATAATCAGTGTATGATTCCAATTACGAATGCGAAGAAAAACTTTACAACCGAGGAAACGGATTTTTCAATCAACATATTGACCGACGACACCAAATCTATGGACGACGCAGTGAGCAAGGCCCTCGGTATCATGCGCATTGTGCGTAAAGATAAAATTGGTGAAAACAATTCCTTCGATCTGCGAATGAGCAATAGCCTAGTGGAAGAATTGTTGGGTCTGATTTCTGGTATTACGTTCGGAGGGGTCTGTATTGGTATAATCACCTTATTGGGCGCAGGTATTGGACTCATGAACATTATGTTGGTGTCTGTGACTGAGCGCACCCGAGAAATTGGAGTCCGAAAATCTGTCGGTGCCAGCGCCAAAACCATTCGTCAACAGTTTCTGGTTGAATCCATTGTCATTGGGCAAATCGGTGGGTTTATTGGTATTATTTTGGGTATTCTCGTGGGTAATATCGTAAGTATGGTCATCGGAACAAGTTTCACGATTCCTTGGCTGTGGATTCTTTTTGGCACATTGATTTGTTTCTTTGTTAGCATATTGTCTGGCTACTATCCTGCCAGCAAGGCGGCAAAACTTGACCCCATTGAGGCACTGCGTTACGAATAAAATAATATGCGTAACATTGTACCACTCAATGTACGCTTCATGAAGAAAATTGCTTTGCTTTTGGCCGTTCTCATTCTTGCCCAATCCTGCGGATTGGCGCAAGGGACCAAAAAGAAAAAAGAACCCACACCAGAATCTACTGCGCGACAACCTAAGCTCATCGTCGGTATCACCGTCGATCAGATGCGCTATGATTACATTGAGAAATACTGGAATGACTTCGGTGACAATGGCTTTAAAAAACTAGTGAATAAAGGGTTTTTCGCACGCAACCTACACTACAATTACATGCCCACTTTCACTGGCCCGGGCCATGCCGCTATTTACACAGGCACAACACCATCGTACAATGGAATTATCGCTAATGATTGGTATGAGCGTAGTACCAATAAAATGGTCTATTGCTCCGCCGACTCGACAGTAAACGGTGTAGGTACAGCCAGCGCTGCAGGAAAAATGTCGCCACACTATCTTACCAGTTCTACCCTAGGGGATGAACTTAAGCTTTTCACAAATCAACGCTCCAAGGTCATCGGTATCGCAATGAAAGATCGCGGTGCAATTCTTCCCGCAGGACGGACCGCAGACGCGGCATATTGGTTTGTCGGTGCCAATGAAGGCAATTGGGCAACCAGTACCTGGTATATGGATTCTTTACCGAAATGGGTGATTGATTACAATGCACAACGTAAGGCAGATAGTTACCTCAACAGTAAATGGGACCTATTGCTTTCTCCAGAAAAATATGATGAAAGCATTGAAGATAATAATGCTTACGAAATACCCTTCAAAGGCACGACGCGTCCAGTTTTCCCCTATGATCTGGCAATGTTAAAAGAGCTCAATGGACAATACGATTTGTTGAAAGCCACTCCTTATGGCAACAGCCTCACTGTGGATTTTGGCAAAGAAGTCATTCGTCAAGAAAAAATGGGGCAAGATGATTTTACAGACATGCTGTGCATGAGCTTCTCAAGCACCGATTATTGTGGACATCAATTCGGAATTCATTCCAAAGAAGTGCAAGATTGTTATTTGCGTCTTGACCGAGACATTGCCGATTTCATTCAATTTTTGGATGAAACTGTAGGAAAAGATAATTACTTATTATTTCTTTCAGCCGATCACGCAGGCGCTCCCACACCAAGCTATCAAAATACGTTGAAGGCTTCAGCTGGATATTGGAAGAGCGATCGCATGGAAGAAAAAGTACAAGCTTTTCTTGTTGAAAAATATGGCGAAGGCACATGGATTTTGAATGAAACAAATCAGAATATTTTCCTCAACCGAACGCTCATTCGGGAAAAAAAATTGGACTTAAAAAAAATTCAGATGGAAGTGGCGCAATTCGTTTCCGAATTGGACAATGTTTCCATGGCTTTCAATGCAGCAGATCTTAGTCGAATTGATGATAGATCACCAATTGCCACCAAAGTTCAATTGGGATTTGACATGAACCTTTCCGGAGACGTCATCTATGTGCTTGATCCCGCATTTATAGAATACGGAATGCAAGGCACCACCCACGGTTCGCCATGGACCTACGACACCCATGTACCGGCGTTGTTCTATGGCTTTGGCGTGAAATCAGGTGAGACATTCACGGCTCAAACTATCTGTGATATTGCGCCAACTATTGCCGCTCTATGCAAGCTGCCACTTCCCAACGCCTGTATTGGCAATCCGATAATCAAACTGGTGAAATAGTTTATGATAGAATATCGCGTATCGTTTTCTGCGCCTCACAGGCATTTCATTCAATTCGAAGCAACCATTCCCCACGACGGTAGCGCCACATTAGATCTTCAATTGGCCGCATGGCGTCCAGGACGATACGAACTAGGTAATTTTGCTAAAAATATTCGTGCATTCAAGGCGATGAATGCGCAACATGAATTGCTTTCATTTAAAAAAATCACCAAAGATCTGTGGCGCATTGATGCCACATCCTTGCAAGAAATTACTATTTCTTACGAATATTACGGACATGAACTGAATGCCGGTTCGAGCTATCTCGATTCAGAGATGCTTTTTCTCAATCCCGTTAATTGTTTCTTCTACAAGAGCATTGCTCAAGAGACTCCTTATCGAATTTCCTTTGATTTACCTGCGAGATATCAGATAGCAACCGGATTGAAAAAAGAATCGACACACGTGCTTCACGCGAGTGGATTCGATGAATTAGCGGATTGCCCATTGATCGCATCGCCCTCTTTGGAGCATTTATCTTACGAAAGTAGTGGCATTGTATTTCATATTTGGATTCAAGGAAAAATCCAATTTCAAACCGAACGAATGCTCGGTGATTTTAAATTATTTACGGATACCCATTTCTCTTTGTATGGAGATATTCCTTGCAAAGAGTATCACTTCTTATTTCACTTTCCGCCCTATTTTGTGCGCCATGGCGTAGAACACCGAAATAGCACGGTAATAGCCATGGGACCTTGGACCGAGTTTGGAGGAGGATCCGGTTATCTTGATCTTTTAGCCATTTCATGCCATGAATTGTTTCATACATGGAATATTAAAAGTATTCGACCTATTGAAATGCAGCCTTATGATTTCACTAAAGAAAATTATAGTGAAATGGGCTATGTTGCCGAGGGTGTGACCACTTTTTACGGCGACGAATTATTGCATCGTTCCGGGCTAATGAGCGAAGACCAATGGCATTCTACATTGGCCGAGGCGATTCAAGAACACATGGACAATCCCGGAAGGCACAATATTTCTGTGGCACAGAGTAGTTTAGAAACTTGGCTTGATGGCTATGGAGCCGGTATTCCGTGGAGAAAAGTATCCATCTATAATGAAGGCTGTTTGATTGCTTATATCTGTGATGCCCGCATTCGTCAAAAAACCAATCAAACGAAAAGTTTGGATGATGTAATGCGGCGACTGTATGCTGAATTTGGTAAAACAGGATTAGGCTACACGCGTGATGATTACAAACGCTTGCTCGAAAAAGAAGCTGGTTATTCCTTCACGGATATTTTCGATTCTTTGATCGAAGGAACAGGAGATTATTTGCCATTTATCATAGACGCGCTTAATTTTCATGGATTGGAGTTGCGCGCGGCAGCTTCACCAAAATTCAGTGAGGCTTTCGGTGGATTTGGTACAGACGAATCATCGGGTAAAATTTTAGTCAGTTCCATTTATCCTACTGGACCGGCAGATCAAGCCGGTTTGTGGTACGGTGATGAAATTGTCAGCGTCAACGGGCAAACGCCTTACAAGAATTTCCAAAATCTTTTGAAACAAAGCGGGCAGCGCGTGCTATTAAAGGTACATCGCAAGAATGGTGTTTTTGAAACCGTATTTGAGCCCGCTGAAAATGCCGTGATGTTGCGTTATTTGGTCGCCAGAAAATCATCCACGACATCGAGTACTGAAGGATAAGTATTTGCTCTCACGATATTGAGCTCTGATTCTGCGATCCAGCGCGTTTCCGTTATTCCTTCTTCTGCTTGTGGTTTGGGCGTGCCTTTTCCGCCAAATTTCATCACATACCAAGCAGTCGCTTTGAGCATAGGTTCCCCTTTTTGGATGTAGGTATGCCAACTGGTTTTCAGTTGTCTGCCCAACGCAATGTCTTGAATGGAACATTCTTCCTCGACTTCGCGCAGTGCACCTTCATCGATTTGCTCTCCCTCCTCGACCTTGCCTTTAGGCAAATCCCATTTTTCGTGACGGAAAATAAAGAGCATTTTTCCCTCGTCATTGACCACTACACCTCCCGCTGCTTGAACAAACTCGAATTGATTAGAAAATTTTTCCCACGCTTTTTCCACCTCGTTACACACCACATAAATGGTCTTGGCACCACGGGCTATAGCACTCTCAATGAGTAAAATGTCCATTTTGCCGCATGAACGGATGATTTCGACCCCTTTAAAAGGAGATTCACATTGCGGTTCATCTTGTGTAAAAATCACAGGACGATTTGAGAAATAGACTTTATATTTTTGTGCCATGGATATCAAAACAGAGCGCGCGCTAAAAGTAGCTGATTTCTTGCTACAAATATCAGCCGTAAAACTTTCTCCTGAACAACCATTTACTTGGGCGTCAGGAATTCAATCCCCAATTTACTGCGACAACCGCAAAACATTGTCCTATCCGCATATCCGTAAGGAATTGCGCGATGCCTTTGTTGCCACTATCCGCGAAAACTATAAAGATGCGGAGGTCATTGCCGGTGTTGCTACGGGAGGCATAGCCATTGGAGCATTGGTAGCTGAAGCACTTAACTTGCCCTTCATCTACGTTCGCAGCGAAGCTAAAAAGCACGGATTAGGCAATCAAGTGGAAGGTGTTTTGAATGCCGGACAGAAAGTAGTCGTGATAGAAGATTTGGTGAGCACGGGAAAATCAAGCCTGACCGCGGTAGACGCTTTGCGAGAAGCCAAAGCCGACATCCTCGGAATGGTGGCCATATTTACCTATGGTTTTGCCAAAGCGTCCAGTGCTTTCGAACAGGCCCAATGCCAGTTAATCACATTGAGTGATTATGATCACTTATTAGACAAAGCCGTTCAATCAGCCTACATCAATGCTGATCAGCTTTCTGCACTCAAGGCGTGGAAAGAAGAAGTAGGCAAGTCGTAAGATCGGGAGATCCAAAGATCAGATGATCTGCCGATCTGTCGACCAAACGATCTATCGATCTATCGGCCATACTCATCGGATTTGCCATCATATTTGTAACTATGAAAACGATCGAAACAAGCAGATTGGAATTGATTCCCATCAATCCGCAAGTGCTTCATGAACTTTTCACGCACAAAAGCCAAGAAGAGATAATGGAGTTTATGGGAGTGGATGAAAAGAGCTATGAGCATTACAAAAACATGCATGAAAAAGGCATGGAAACACATCGTTTGTCGATATTCTTTTTCATTTTGAGAGAAAAGCAATCGGGTAAAGCCATTGGAGAATGTGGTTTTCATACCTGGAATTTCTCACACCGCCGGGCAGATTTGTTTTATGGCATGCGCACTGAAGAAGTGAAGCGTCAGGGATTTATGACAGAGGCGTTGTCCGCTGTATTGGACTATGGATTTAACGAATTGGGATTACACCGGATTGCCGCATTCGTCGACCGCAACAACACTGCTTCGGTGAAACTACTTAAAAAATATGGTTTCACTTTCGAAGGAACGATGCGGGAAGATTACGTCGTAAATGGAGTCAATGAAGATTCGGACTGCTATTCGCTACTTGCCACAGATCCGAAGATCGGGAGATCATTGGATCAATAGATCAACTGATCTATCGACCAAACGATTTTTCGAACTTCGGCCAGGCTCGTGTATATTTGCCCTATGTCTAAAATTGAGTCTAAAAAAGTATTGGTTCCAGCTAGCGCGGACAAGGTGCATGATTTCTTGATCAACACAGATAATATTCACCACCTCCTTCCCGAAGGGAAATTCTCTGATTGGAAGAGCGATGGTAAAATGTGCACTTTCAAAATTCAAGGCGCTTATACCATTGGACTTCGATTTAAAGAGTCAACTCCAAATAATCTAGTGGTTTTCGAGAGCACAGAAGGTTCTCCGTTTCCATTTACTCTAAATGTTCACCTCAATGAGCAAGCTGGTCAAACCGAAGCATTCCAAATCTGCGACGCACAAATCAATCCTTTTTTAGAAATGATGGTAAAAGGACCACTCAAGAATTTATTTGACTACATGGCAGATAAATTGGTGACGAAGGTTTAATCTTTCCACGTATTTCCGCCTTTCGGCTTGCGCAAAAGCGCTGTAATTTTATCCAAATCCAAATTCAATCCCTCGGATGGTTTTCTTGTATAGTCATACATAATTTTACCGTCCATATCCACTAAAACTGCGTGAGGAATGGAACGCAAATTGAACTTTTCGCGCAACAGTGGATCTGCCCCTCCATAAAGAAATTCAAATTTGAAATCGCGATTTTTTTGGGCATAGTTGATCATTTTATCCATGTGGTCATCCATGCTAATAGCTACAAATCGCACGTCTTTTCCATACGTTTCAAACCACTTTTGCATCATGAGCATTTCCTTTTTACTCGCAGAACTCCAATCTGCGTAAAAAAAGAAATAAGTGTATCGTGGTTCTTGCTCATTCCAGACCCATTTTTCTCGTTGAATATCGAGCAAAGTAAAATTCTCCAATTCCCAACCCGTAGTGCATTTTGTGAGGTGATCTACAATTCGCTGCGCAATGTCTTTATACAGTCTCATTGTCGGCATGCGGATCAAGTTTTCCATCGTCAAAATGATCGAAGATTTGGAATATTGGGTATTGGCATAAAGGTCTTTGAGTCCTTTTAACACCACAAGTTCTCCAACAAATTCAGACATGTACAATGAATCTTGTTTAAGCAGGTCATAAAGTTTGTGAGGGTCCCGTTCTGCATTGACTATCCGCATCACTTTGTCTTGAAATTGGATCGACTTTCGCTCCAAAATATGATCATAATAGGCAGAGAAAAACTTCATGTAAGCAGGATGTGTAATCTGCACAGATTGGCTCATAAAATACTCCGTATAGAGTTGCTTTCGGTTCATCCCAGCCATCATCTTCAACTCCGCGATGGAGTAGCGCATATAATCGTTGAAATAAGCATTGGCGGCAGCCTCCGCATATTTCGTTTGCATTTCCTTTTCAAAATTCCCCACCCAATCCACAAAACCTTTTTCTGATTTCACCACTTTAACGCTGTCCTGAGCAGTTGGATCTTTTCTAAACAGATCGGACTTCCCATTATTGGATTGTATTTTCTTCACCGCTTCAGATCCAGTATAGGTATCTACAGCAAAATCATAAAAATGCTCCTCCAAAAAAGCATAGAGATCATTATTGAACTTCGGAATCACCTCATTGAGATCATTTTTTGGCAAGTGCACGAAGGTGATTTCTACCGGACTACGATCAAATTTCACGATCGATGCCTCTTCTAGGCTGGGAAAATAATTCAGTTCATATGTTCTTTCCGGTTCTGCGAAAAGCATCCCTTCTAATTGATCGATTACCAGAAAAACACGCGTTGTTTGCTGAATATCACAAAGCATTTTAAATTTCCCTTGATCATCTAGATTGGCTGTACCTAAGTGCACGCGTTTGCCAGAAAGCTCGTCGAGATTAGCATAGGCATAAAGTACTTTGTTTGATTGGTTTTTGAGAGCGCCAGTAATCGTCACTTGCGCACTTAAAACGGTACTTAACAATACGGATAAAACAAACAAAACACTTTTCATTGTCATCAAATTATTTGAACAACAGCCGACCTATCCTATTTTCACTGAAGCGGGCACAAACTGACTCACGTCTCCCCCATTCTTAGCAATTTCGCGGATCACCGTGCTGTGCACCGAGGCAAACTCTGGGTCTGTAAATACCAGCACTGTTTCCAAGTAAACAAGCAACGCTTTGTTCATGTGGGCTATTGTGCGCTCGTATTCAAAATCCCCGCCATTTCGGAGGCCACGCAACAAAAAGCGCGCACCGATCTTTTTACAATAATCCACTGTGAGTCCTTCATAGACATCCACCTTAACATTAGGCAAATCCGCAAACGTGGCTTCAATCCACGCTTTGCGTTGTTCTAGATCAAACATCGATTGTTTAGTGGTATTGTGACCAATAGCCACCACTACCTCATCAAAAATGAGGGCTCCGCGACGCACGATATTTTCGTGACCACGCGTAATCGGATCAAAAGATCCCGGAAACAAAGCGACTTTCTTCATGCTTCAGGCATTTTAAAAAAGCTGAAATTGACATTGCCATACCGACGATGATCCATAAAATGAGGTTCTTTGCTCATATCCATTTTATCCGGATGTTCGAGAACAAACAAACCTCCCGGTTTGACCCAGCCGTTGGCCATGACAAGCTGCGGCAATTTAATCAATCCAGGGACATCATAAGGCGGATCAGCAAAAACAAGATCAAAGCTGCGTTTTGGGGTTTGTAAAAAACGAAACACATCAGCTCGCATAACATCCCCCTCATTCATATCAAAACCCTCAAAATTCTTGTGAATGAATTTCACGTGCACAGGACTCAATTCAATACCGAGTGCATATGCTGCACCACGGGATAAACATTCCAACGAAACGGCTCCAGTACCTGCGAATAAATCAAGCACTTCAGCTCCTTCCATATCCAAATGATGTACAAGAATATTGAATAGACTTTCGCGGGCGAAATCGGTGGTTGGACGACCTTTGAAATTTTTTGGAATATCAATACTCCGTCCTTTAAATTTTCCGGAGATTATGCGCATAATGAATGAATAAGAACAGAAAAATATTCGAATCGTCCCTTCTCCCAAAAGTGAACATCGCGAATATAAACACCCAATAATTTTTTCAAATCAGCATTTGCTCCGGAGCCATATAAGCTCAACTTGGTCGCTTCGAGATGCATACCTAGACGCATAGCTGCATTCGATACATGATACAACACATCATCATGACTTTGCACACCATAATGGTTGGTGAGCTTTACTTGGCCTTCGTGGAAAGCAATCACAATCATATGTCCCTGCTGCACCAAGACGTGAAATGCATCTTGATCGACAGAAACCGCAGCGGCGTGTTTGAGGAATAATCCTGAAGCCGGAAAGAATCGGGCATTGGGGAATCGAGCGGCCAAGGACTGAACCGTAATTGGTAAATCATAAATGACCCCTGCGCCAATTTCACTGATCATGTACACTTCCGGGCAATCGGCTTCGCGTTGGGTATTAAACTCCAACAATTCTCTCTCCTTTCCCGGGAGAATAAATCCTTGCGGAGCCAAAGTGAAATCCGGATTATCAAACGAAATGGTTGTTTTTCGAAATACACTTTCTCCCCAATTGGTGTGTTTTACAAAATTCACCGCACCAGTCAGATCCTCGTTGGACTCAGAGAGGACGTGAAATTGGTCTAACCACAAAGACAAGCCGGTTTCAGGGTCAATGACAGCCACCTCCACCAACATGGGATTCAAGTGTATGGCCATGTGAAGTGAAGACGCTTTATCGGCCAAGTCTTTACTCAACTTGGCTTTAGCAGCTATTTCAGGAGAAAAAGCACTCATAGGAGTGCGAAACTACGAAGAAAACCCGATGAGAAAGAGCTCTTTTTGCGCTCGAGTAAAGGCCGTGTAAAACCAGCGATTGAGTTCTACGGTGTGCATTTCTTCCGTGATGTACCCTTGATCCACCACCACAAAAGGCCATTGTCCCCCTTGCGATTTGTGGCAAGTAATGGCATAGGCGAATTTCACATGCAACGCGTTGTAATACGGATCCTCTTGAATAGCCTTTCGAATCTTCGGCACGGACTCCAAGTGTTCATAGTCCTTGGCGATAATATTCCAAAGCTCTTTCATCTTCTCATAACTGATTCCGGAAGATTCCTCCCATATCGTATTGACGAGTAAAAGGACTTCCATTTCGGGCAAATCCGGATAATCCGCCAAACGCACCACGGCACGGCAAAAACGGAAATCACCACGCTCCTCAAATTTGCGCACACGCTCTATGATGATCACATCACCATTTGCAATGAAACCGGCTTGTGTATTGGCCTGTTCATCCAGCCAGAAATAATTATTCTTCAATACCATCATGCGGTCGCCCGAATTGATTTCATCTTCATTCCCGAGAATGCGCACACGGATTTGTTGATTGTAAAGATTGGCTCGTTTATTTGAGCGTGTGATAATTATTGAGCCATCCAATCCGTAGTTGCGAATGCCTTCTTCAAGTATTGGCTGTAAATCTGAAGTAACATGGGCGATGTCTTTGAATCCATTAATCACAATCTCTGGGTATTGTCCGCTCTGCGCATTAATCAAATCACGCAGGCGTGTCGCATTTTCCAGAATTCCACTTCCCTCCTTTTGACGAATGACCTCATTCAATTCGATTTCGGCAATATTCATAGAATATTCATCGCGTAAAAAATCAAGGCGCAAAGCGGGACTCTGGGCAGAACCCACAGGAGGCAACTGTGCACCATCACCAATCAATACCATACGACAACCTACACCAGAATAGATGTGTGAGATCAAATCTTCCAATAAATCGCCTGAACCCACGTCGCCTTGCACCAATGAAAAGCGTTCGGTGCCAATCATCGAGGCTTCGTCGACAAAGAACACCGTATTTTCCATTTCGTTTTCCTTCAACTCAAACCATGTATTTCCCGAGCGGTCAGCCTTGCGATAATAGATCTGTTTGTGAATGGTTGAAGCCACGGTGCCGGAGTAATTGCTCAGTACTTTAGCGGCTCGACCTGTTGGTGCCAAGAGCACCACTTTCTTACCAGATTCGAGCAAGGTTTTAACCATCGCAGAAACGGTGGTAGTTTTTCCGGTTCCGGCATATCCCTTTATGATCAAGGCTACCCGAGGTTTATCAGAAAACATCATACGCGTAAATGCATAGAACAATCGCTCCTGACCTTTGGTTGGAGTAAAGCTGAAATTGGTGATCAGACTTTGTTCAAATGATTCCGCGGTGATTGCTTTCGTTTTGGCCATCGGTGCAAATATCCACCAAGCGCAGGCCGGAATAAAGAATACTTTATGCGGAATTATGCAAAGAACTTAACAAATTCAAACAATACGGAAAATAAACTTTGATCATGAACCCAAAGCACACTAAACTGTATATTGGCCCATGAAATTTCCCACTCTATTATTTATTCTTCTCATTAGCACCTGTCTACGAGCACAAATCCCCGGTGTTTCATGGACATTACAAATCGATGGACACAACACCGTGTATCTTGCCGATGGCATTACAGATAAAGAAGGAAATAGCTACTATGCCCTAAACTACACCGACGACATCGACATTCCCGGTTTAAAATACGAAGCACCTTATGCCGATCATGTTCATTCCTGTTTGTTAAAAGTATCTCCCGCGGGGAAAGCCATTTGGGCCAAATTCGTAAAAAGTGCTTTCGATAATCGAATCACTGATATCGCCTTTGGTCAAAATGGAGATATCCTGGTCACTGGATTTGGAGATGGCAAAGTAGAATTTGTTGGAGAAAAAGAATCACTGGGAGAGCCACAAACATCAGACGGCCGTGTATATCATCGTCCACAATGTTTTTATGTCTCTCGTTTTTCCATAGAAGGAAAACTTCAATGGGCAAAAAGCTTTCATGGTGCTTGGGGCCAATCCCTTTCCGTTGCTGAAAATAAACTCAGCCAAATCTTTGTCACGTATTATCAAGACGCAAACCTCTATGATAAAGACAACAACTTGCTTTCTTCTTTTGAGAAAACAAAATCACGTGATTCAAAAGTGGGAATCATCGTGCTGAATAGCGCCGGAGAATATCAAAGCATTCGCGATCTCGGATATGAAGCATCATCTTCTAGCATTACGAGACTCTACGTCCAATGCGACAATCAAAACAACTTGATTCTTTACGGTTCAATCTACGGCACATTGTATCTTACAAACGAAGACTCGATTACCTCGCTAAATCAATACATCAGTCTTGATGGATTCGTAGCACATTACAATCCCGAAGGAAAACTAAACTGGTTCCAACACTTCTGCGGTAACAGCACACAGTGGATTAGAGATGTAACTATTGCTCCCGACAATTCAATCTACTTCGTAGGCATCTTCGATCGACAATGTGATATTACTTCCCAAATAAAAACAACCATCCAATCAGAAACACCCAATGTGAGTGGCTACAATATTTTTCACGGTCGTATCTATCCGGACGGCGAAATGGAATATACGTATTTTTATGAGAATAAACGCAATTCTTACTATATCTCCCCACATAAAATTGCCCTAGATGGCAACAATGAAATTCATATCGCCAGTACATACAACGACACCATTTCATTCGGTAGCGAAACTATTTATGCCAATTATCACAACACCAATAGTTTTCACTCTGTTTGGCAAAAAGAGAAGAACATTTCATTGCAAAGCATTGGTGAAGTAAAAGACCATTTCCTCCACAATGTGGCATTCGATGTCCGAGAATTTAGTTATTGCGGCGGTATAGAATATTATGGCGACAAATCGATTTTTCTCAAAGGGAATGAAAAAGTTAAACTTAAAAATCGTGATTACGGTGGAGCAGTTATACTTTACGGCGGAAAAATTCAACCGAAAGAAACACAGTGGACGTCCCCCATTGCCATGAAAAAGCCCAATCTCGACCAGCGTATCGAAGCGTTTAAACCAGCGCTCGAATGTCACAACAATGCGAATGAAGAAGAGGCAGAAAATGTATGGCTACCCATTGTTCAAAATAGCGACGCATCAAATGAGACCTTCGAAATTGTCCAAGCACCAACGAACACGCAAACTCCTTGCGGAGAAGACATTTTGAAAGTGTATGCCAAAGCGTTTCCAAATCCCACACGAGGTCAATTAACGGTTGAAGTATCTGGATTGTCTGGAAACTTGAAGTTAGAGATGTTCAATTCAGCCGGCCAATTGCTGCTTTCCCGCATACAAGAAGATATCCCGGAGCTTTATCAGATGGAATTTGACATGTCTACTGTCGCTTCAGGGCAGTATATCGTTGTGTTGACTACAGGCACACATCAGAAAATGCTGCGTATTGAAGTCGCACGTTAAACGAACAAGTCAGGAAAATCAGTAATAAAATTACGAACCCCCAAACCGAACAAACGTTCGGCTTCATCCAGATCGTTTACGGTCCAAACACTCAAATCTACGCCCAATTCAGCGCAATCATTGACAAGCTCTGCATTCACCATATCGAAATGAGGTCCGTATCCGTCCGGAACAAAATTCAATTGTTCGCAAATTGCATCGATATCGAGTTCCGAATTGTCATTCAGCGCGATTAATGGGAGCTCTACGCCGCGCTGATCCAATTCCTTGAGCAATCGTAAATCAAAACTTTGAATAGCAATTGGCCAACGTTCATCTATGAGATCGATATTTCTGAGAACGGCATCAACATATTCTTTCGGAGCAGGATGGAAAATACTATCGGTCTTTTCAGCAGATTTTAGCTCAATCGTCAATTGGGGTAAATACATTTCATCCGATTCAAGCAACTGTTTACAAAAACTGATGAGATCCAGCTTATGACAGACCATTTTTTGTTGATCCGGAAACTTCGAGTAAGGCAATACACCATAACTGTATTTGGCGATCTCCGCAGCGGACATTTTAAACAAATTCAAGTCTTGCGATTCAGATTCCGAAATAGCACCACCGTCGGGTTTAGTGCACAATGTATGACACATGTAAGGCTCATGGGACACGATCATCTTTCCATCTGCAGAAACGACTACATCGAGCTCAATAGCATCTACACCCAGTTGAATGGCTGCTCGCGCTGCCTCCAAAGAATTTTCAGGAAAACGACCACGAAATCCTCGGTGACCTTGCAAAAATATTTCAACTCTATTCAGCACTTATTTCATGTTTTTGGTAAGAAAAGCTTGCACTTCACGGATGCCTTTCGGTTTCAACACAATCTTACCGGTGCTATCTAATAAATAGAAAACAGGCGTTTTAGTGACACGATAATCTTTGGCCGGTTTACTATCCCACAATTTCATGCCGCATACATTGGGGAATGTAAATCCACGATCCTTGACAGCAGCTTCCCAATTGACTTTCACATTATCCACACTAACACCGAGAATTTCAAAACCCTTTGCGTGCCATTGATCATAACATTGCTTCACTTCAGGAGCCTCGCCTTTGCAGTGTTCACACCAACTACTCCAAAACATAACCAGCGTATATTTATTCTTAGCGGCCAACTTAAATAAATCCACATTCGCGCCACTCATATCGGCCATTTGAATGTTCGGAGGTGTGTTGCCTACACTCAATTTCTGAATACTTTCCGCAGTGCTTTTTATCACATTACTCAAGTCTGCATCCCCACATGAATCGCCGTTGATGTAGTTATCAATCATGTAAGTGCAAATATTTTCCATCCCGCTTTCATAAAATCCAACAAGCATTTGGTTTAATGCAAATTCTAAAACGATATCATCTGCTTTTGCCTTCTCTGCAACCGTTGCGATACAGTTAATAAACCCTGATTCCTCTCCTTTAGAAAACGAGCGCATGAAATTTTGAATACGATCGCTCAGTACCACGCCGTGAATCAAACTTTGATCGCTAAAATCAATATTATCCCAATATTTTCCGATATCTGCTTTTTCTGGTTCTTGTTTCCAAGTGAGCACTTTGGCAAAATGGGTGTTGGGATATTCGCCGATCATTTTTGCCTGAAGTTCACTGAGTTCAAGTTCTTTCGCAGCTGCTTGTTTTTCAAACTCCGCCTTCATCGTACTCTTGTGCGCACTGACACGCGCATCTTTGATGGCTTTCAGCAATGCAGCTTCCTGAGGCGCGTATTTCACCCATGCTTCATTTTCCTTTGAATTGATAGCATAAAGACTTCCCTCCATTTTCCCGCTGCGAAAGCCTATTTCTACAACAGGTTCAGAAGGATTTACAATAAAGCTTGTCACGTTATTGTCGGCAATACCAATTTGGTAAAACCCCTGCTCCATTTGTTGAACTCCAAAAGTCCAATTGCCATCCACTACATCTGCACTGTCTATTTTTGTGGCGGTTTTACCATAGAGACTATATAAATAAACTTTTTTGAAATTCCTTGCCGTTAGGTTACCCTTTACTTCTACGGGCCCTTTTTTCATGCCTTTGTTGGCATCCGTAATACCGTTGGTATAGATTGGAGCGGTTCCCGATTGTTCTTGCTTTTGTTGGGCCTGTGCGGGCGTGTCGCCGCATGAGTTAAGCGTCATTGCGCCCATTAAAATAAGTCCAAAAATATTCATGTGCTTCATGCCACTAATTTATAGAATTGCAAACCTAAGCATTTCAGCGGCACACCCCTTTAGCATTTTTCATACCGAATTCTTAAAAAAACCTACCTTTGCCTTGTCGCCCTAAGGTGTATATATGGAATTACTCATCATTCTTATTCTTATCCTCATCAATGGTCTTTTTTCGATGAGTGAAATCGCTCTGGTTTCCGCCCGCAAAGCGCGCCTTGAGGTGGCAGCCAAGCGCGGAGACAAAAGAGCCCAAGCAGCCCTGGAAACCGCCAATTCGCCCAATCGCTTTCTTTCCACGGTTCAGATAGGAATTACCCTAATTGGAATCCTCACCGGAATATTCAGCGGTGAAAAAATGACTTCGGATATCCAAAACTGGATTTCCGGTTTTTCCTCGCTGGCTCCTTATGCCGATAGCCTAGCCGTCGTTACTGTGGTCAT
>JBMOFW010000012.1:0-25766 GCA_049318685.1 Flavobacteriales bacterium | reverse complement strand
CTTTGGATGTAAATCTATAATTCATACGAAGCCCCCTGAATCAGGGGGCTTTTTTATTGGGGGAAAAATGCGCAACATTTTGAGCAAAAAGCGGCCTTTTGGTCAACATGATGACCAATCGATGTCCAAGTTTTCCTTTAGCTAAAATATTTAGCAAAAAGATGTATATTCGCATACTGAAAGCGATCTTCCACGCTCTGCGCTTTCAGACCTAAACATTTTTTAATAGCACCATCATGGAAAGGTCAGTGATGCATATGGACTTGGATACCTTTTTCGTATCCGTAGAGCGTTTAATGGATTCGCGGCTCAATGGGCTGCCGGTCCTCATCGGCGGCACGAGCGACCGCGGCGTGGTGGCCTCGTGCAGCTACGAGGCCCGGGCCTTTGGCGTACACTCCGCCATGCCCATGAAAATGGCCAAACAACTCTGCCCCGAAGCCATCATCATCCGTGGCAATTCATCTAACTACCTCAAATACTCTGACATGGTCAGCGAAATCGTCCGCGAAGCCGTGCCCGTATTCGAAAAAACATCTATCGACGAATTCTACTGCGACCTTACCGGGATGGACCGCTTTTTTGGCTGCTACAAATTCGCCTCCGAAATGCGTCAAAAGGTGATCAAAGAAACCGGATTGCCGATCTCTTTTGGTCTTTCTGCCAATAAAACCGTTTCGAAAGTAGCAACCGGCGAAGCCAAACCCAACAATCAATTGCTGATCGAGCGCGGTACTGAAAAATCATTTCTCGCTCCGCTTTCCATCAAAAAAATTCCGATGGTGGGCGAGAAAACCTACCAAATCCTGCGCAACCTGGGCATCCGCGATATCCGCACACTTCAGGGCATGCCGGTAGAACTGCTCCAACGCACCCTTGGCGAAAACGGACTCATGATCTGGAAAAAAGCCAACGGCATCGACAACAGTCCGGTAGTGCCTTATCACGAACGCAAATCGATCTCGACCGAACGAACATTCGATCGGGACACGATTGATGTGATCAAGTTGCGCGGCCTCCTCATCGCCATGGCCGAGAACCTTTCGTTTCAATTGCGCAAAGGCGATAAACTCACCTCGTGTGTGACCGTGAAAGTGCGGTATTCTGATTTTCAAACACAAACATTGCAATGCCGCATTCCCTACACCAGCGCAGATCACCTGCTGGTGCCCAAAGTGCTGGAGCTGTTTGATAAATTGTATCAACGCCGGGTGTTGGTGCGCCTCATCGGTGTGCGCTACAGTCACCTTGTGAGCGGCGGCTACCAAATCAATCTTTTTGATGATAGCGAAGAACGCATTTCACTCTATCAAGCCATGGATAAGATTCGCCTGCGCTACGGTGATCGCGCCGTGATCAAAGCGGCGGGTATTCAAGCCAACACCATTGGCCGCATGGACAACCCGTTTGATGGCGGGCCTCCAGTTCTCTTGGCCAACCGACGGCAGTAAGGGCAGAAAAATCTGTTTACTTTGCGTCATGCTTAAAAGGATCGCTTTTCTTGTTTTTTCTGTTATCACCCTACACGCAGCGGCACAAACACCGCTCATTGATAGTCTTGAAAAAGTATTGCCTTCGTTAAAAGGCAAAGAACGCATGCGTGTATTGGGTGATTTGTGCTGGGAAAATGCGGCAGTAGATGCCGATGCCGCAGTGAAATACGGTGGCGAATTGCTCACTATGGCCGAGCAACTCAAAGACAGCACAGAGATCGCCGAAGCGTGCAATCTCTACTGCGCCGCGCTTTACAGAAAAGGCAATTATGAAGAAGCCCTTTTGCAAAATCGTCGCGCCTACCGCATTCGTTTGAAAAAAGGAGACCCCAAAGCCATTGGGTCAAGCCTCAACAAATTTGTCAATATCTACACCGATCAAGTGCGCCTGGATAGTGCATTGAAATATGGTATCGAATCGTTGAAAATTTTTGAAAGCACTAAGGACAGTGCTAATCTAGCCATTACCTACAACACCCTTTCACATATTCAAACCAAAGACCGCGACTTTGTATCGGCACAGCAGTATGCTCAGCGCGCTTATGATATTGCCCAGAAAATAGGGTTTGACTATGCCTCAGGGGGAGCGGCCGGCAATTTGGCCGTGTGTTACGAATCACTCGGCGACGTTAATGGTGCACTCAATTGGTATAGCGAGGCGAAAATGTATTTTGAAAAAGTTGGATCGGCCGTCGATTTGGGCACCGTAGCCAACAACCTCGGTGTGATATACCGAAAGCAAAAGAAGTTTGATCTCGCCTTGGAAAACTATCAGCTGGCCTATAACATGGCCGTTGAAATGGATTCGCGCAGCAACATAGCACATGCGGCCGTGAGTCTCGGGCAATTGCTCACTGAGATGGACAAACCAGGAGAAGGAAAAGGATATTTACAACAAGGCATCGACATCGCAGAGCAAGAAAACCTTGGTCGATTGCGGATTGTGGCGTACACCGGCATGGTAGAGTGTATGGTGAAATTGGGCGATTCGCAAATGGCGTCGCATTATTTGAATAAATACATGAGCTTGCAAGACTCGCTCTACAACACAGACAAGGCCGCGTTGATGCAAGACATGCGCGCCAAATACGACACCGAAAAGAAAGAGCAAGAGAATGAATTTTTGCGCATCGAAAATGAGCGCAAGGATCAAGAAAAACGACGCATGGTGATCATCGGCATTGTGGTGTTTGTGTTGATCGCTTTGATGGCTTATTTGTATTATCTCAATTACAAACGCAAACAACGCGAAGCCATGCAGGCCGAGTTGCTCAAAGAGCGCGAACGCGGATTGGCTGCCGTGTTTGAAGCCACCGAAACCGAGCGTCAACGCATTGCGAAAGATCTGCACGACGGCATCGGGCAACAATTGAGTGGATTGAAATTGAGTTGGGACGGACTCACTTCGAAGTGGACCAACCAGCACGAAGCAGAGGCTGAAAAATTGAAATCACTCACCGGCGTTTTGGACGAAGCGTGTTCGGAAGTGCGATCCATTTCGCATCAAATGATGCCAAAAGCCTTGTTGGAAAAGGGATTGCTACCTGCGCTAGAAGATATGCTGCGCAAAAGTTTGGGGCTCACCAACATTACCTACAGTCTCGAACATTTCAAAGTAGAAGGCGAGCGATACAAGCAAAATGTAGAGTTGAGTTTGTTTCGTATCAGTCAAGAATTGGTCAACAATATTATCAAGCACAGCGGTGCCACGCATGTGAATGTACAATTGTACCGCGCCAAAAATCAGTTGATCTTGGTAATCGAAGACAACGGAAAAGGCTTCGATGCAGCAGCGAATAAAGGCGGCATAGGTATGATGAATATTTCTTCCCGTTTGAGTACAGTAGCCGGAGAAGTGGTGTGGGAACCCGGACCGGAGACCGGTGCTGTGGCGACCATTCGCGTTCCGATTGTGGAGTAAAGTAGAAGGCGAGTATATTTGGAGTGAAATTTAACCTCAGAGTGGCTCTTAATCTTTTACTTGTTGATGATCACGCCATCGTGACCGATGGCTTGCTGGCCTTGCTGGGCGAGGAAAGTACAGTGCACATCAAAGGCATCGCACGCAATGGCCGCGAAGCCGTTGATATGGTGCGTGTGCTCAAGATCGATGTCGTTTTGATGGACATTGATATGCCCGAAATGAATGGTATCGATGCCACCCGCATTATTCGTAAAGAATATTCCGATATCCGCATTGTGATATTGACCATGCACGATGAAAAAGCCATGATCAATGTGCTCTTAGAAGCCGGAGCTGATGGTTATTTGCTCAAAAACAGTTCGAAGAAGGAAGTGCTCGAGGCCATCCACCAAGTGGCGAGAGGAGAGCAGCATTTATCGGACGAAGTACAAGCCGTGTTGATGAAGTCCGATTCTCAAACGCATGGCGGTGTTTTGGCTGAATTGACCGAACGCGAGATTGAAGTGTTGAAGTATATCGCAGAAGGGTTGTCGAACAAAGAAATTGGTGAACGTCTATTTATTTCTCACCGCACCGTAGATACTCACCGCACCAATTTGATGCAAAAGCTCGAGGTGCACAACATCGCCGGACTGGTGCGCACGGCGATACAATGTGGGTTGATTTGAGGCAACCCTCTTGTTTTTTTTCGTTTCCACAAATAGAAAGGGGCTTTTTTGCAGGCCAAAACAACGGTTAATAAATTGTTTTTTAAAGTTGTAAAACAATAATTCACGGTTTTGTTGAAGTTTGCATAAAAATTTTACTTTCGCGTTCGAACAATAAGCATCTAATAAAACCTAAGCATATGTACTGGACACTTGAATTGGCATCGTATCTCGAGGATGCACCATGGCCTGCTACAAAGGACGAGTTGATCGATTTTGCCATGCGTACAGGCGCTCCATTGGAGGTCGTAGAAAACTTGCAGCAAATCGAAGACGATGAAGAGGTTTTCGAAAGCATCGAAGACATTTGGCCTGACTATCCGACCAAAGAAGATTTCTTCTTCAATGAAGACGAGTATTAATTTTTATTTATCTGATAAATGGACAGAAGCCGCCCCATTGGGGTGGTTTCTTTTTTCTATATGAATACCGAGAAGCAGGCAAAATACGATAAAGCGTACCTCAAGATGGCGAAAGAATGGGCCTCATTGTCCCATTGCAAACGCAAACAGGTGGGGGCTTTATTGGTCAAAGACGGGATGATCATCAGTGATGGGTACAACGGTACTCCAAGCGGATTTCCCAATGACTGCGAAGATCATGAAGGCAATACCCGTTGGTACGTCTTACATGCTGAGGCCAATGCGATCATGAAAGTGGCCAAATCGACCAACAATGCGAAAGATTCGACCTTGTACATTACACTCTCTCCCTGCAAGGAATGTTGCAAGTTGATCTTGCAAGCGGGGATCAATCGCATGGTCTACATCGATGAATATAAAGACCGCACCGGCGTGGATTTCCTGCATGAGGCCGGTTTGGATGTGGTACAAATTACCGAGCTATAAATTTTGTCAACCGAGTACCAAACACCCTATTAACGCTTTACTTTGCGTAAGTCAAAATAGCAGACGACCCCTTTTCACATGAATAACGAGCGACTCGAGAAATACGAAACTCCGTCAACACCGAAAGCCAAACCATCCGCTCTTCAGCCTTTATTTTTTGCCGGAACATTGATTGTCGGCATGTTTATCGGTACCAATTTGGGCGATCAGAATTTGCTCAAAGTCAAGACCGGTACAGAACAGAATCCGAATAAATTGGTAAGCTTGATCGACTACATCGAAGATCACTATGTGGACAGTGTCGACAAGAAAAAGTTGATTGATGACGCCATTGGAAGCATTCTTAAAAATCTGGATCCGCATAGTTCTTACATGGCCCCCGATGTATTGGCAGAATCGAAAGAGCAGCTCGAAGGAAAGTTTGAAGGCATTGGTGTAGAATTCATGATTCATCATGATTCATTGGTGGTGGTGAAAACCGTTCCAGGAGGTCCGTCAGAAGAAGCGGGTCTGCGCTCAGGCGACCGCATCGTGCAAGTGGAAGGGCAAGATATTTCAGGTAAAGAATTGACCAACGATAAAGCGCAGAAATTGCTCAAAGGCAAAGGCGGCTCGGAAGTGAAAGTAGCCGTTTGGCGTCGTGGAGAAAAGGAATCTATGCCGTTTACTATTGTTCGCGGCAGCATTCCGATAGAAAGTGTTTCTGCGTCGTTTATGGTAGATGATACTACTGGGTACATTAAGGTGGAACGTTTCGCTCAAACCACCTATGAAGAGTTTTATGAAGCAACAAAAGCTTTAGAGCAGCAAGGATGTAAGAAACTCTTACTCGATTTGCGCGGCAACGGCGGTGGACTACTTGATCAGGCCACGGCCATGGTAGAGGAATTTCTTCCTCCAGACCGTTTGATCGTATACACCGAAGGACGTCATTCTTCGAAAGAGGTCATCAAATCATCCAAGCGTGGTGAATTTGTGGATATGGACGTGGTGGTGATGATCGATCAAAGTTCTGCTTCGGCGAGCGAGATTGTAGCTGGTGCGTTGCAAGATTGGGATCGTTCGGTGACCGTGGGTCGTCGTTCATTTGGTAAAGGTCTCGTGCAACACGAGGTAGAATTGCCGGATAAAAGCGCATTACGTTTGACCGTAGCACGATATTACACACCAACAGGACGTTGTATTCAAAAGCCCTATGGCGACTCGGTGAATTACAATGATGACTTCCATCAGCGCCTTGTAAATGGTGAGTTGACCGTAGCCGATAGCACGCATTTCTCAGATTCATTGAAATACAAAACCCCTGGAGGCCGCACGGTATACGGCGGTGGCGGTATCATGCCGGATGTGTTTGTGCCGCTTGATTCCACTTATCTCAATGGAATTCTTGGCGAATTGTCGTACAGCGGCATCATTCGTCAATATAGTTTCGAATACGTAGATCTGCGCCGCAAGGAGTTTGCGAAGTTTAAGAACAGCGAAGAATTCGTGAATAAGTTTGTCGTATCGGATGCGATGTTGTCAGAACTTTTTGCACTCGCGAAAAAAGAGGGCATTGAAGTGAATTCGGCCAATCAGCGCAAGTTGAATTTGGAATTGAAGAATCGAGTGAAAGCACAAATTGCCAGAAACCTCTTTGATGACAATGCGATGTATCAAGTGTTGTTGACCAACGATAAAGATTTCAAGCAAGCGATGAGTGTGGCCGGTCAGTACCGCAAGTTTGCTGTTAACGTCAAACAATAATTCTTGAGAAACGACGAAAACACGACCCCTCCCCTTCCGAAATCGCTTGATTTGATGCGCAAGACGCTTGGGAAAGAAGAGCGTTTGAGTCGCAAAAAGTTGATCGAGGAAGTACATCAAAAAGGCCAGAGCATCAAAACCCCTGCTTTGGTGATGGTTTATCATTACACTGAGCTGCCCACAGATTTTCCGGCGCAAGCGTTATTCACCGTAAGTAAACGAATTTTTAAGCGTGCACACGACAGAAACCGCGTCAAACGGCTGATGCGTGAGGCTTATCGAAAGCAAAAGCACATTGTTTATACATCGTTGGATGGTCAAAAAAAGCAGGCCGCCTTTATGTTTATTTTTACCGGACGCCAATTGCCGAATGGTGCTTATGTACACGGCAAAATTTTTGAGTTACTCAAAAAGTTCAACCAGCAAACACCTGAAGAGAATTGATATAGCCTGATTATGAAAAAAATCATCCTTGCGCTAACCACAGTGGCCGTGCTCACTTCCGCCACGATATTGACCGATGAATACTTTGAAATTTCAAAGAATCTAGAAATTTTCACCTCGCTATACAAAGAGCTCAACATCTATTACGTTGATGACACCAAGCCCGGCACCTTGATGAAAACTGGCATCGACGCGATGTTGCGTTCCTTGGATCCGTACACCGTATACTATCCCGAGTCGCGCATTGAAGATGCTATTTTCATGCAGACCGGGCAGTACGGGGGCATTGGTGCCATTGTAAACACCTTTGAGGAGAAGATTACCATTATTGAACCGTATCAAGGATCCCCTGCGGCAAAAGCCGGATTGAAAGCGGGCGATGTGGTGATCAAGATCAATGGCAAATCAGTAGAAGGAAAAAATCATACCGAGGTAACTGATTTATTGCAAGGTCAACCAGGAAGCGTTGTGGAATTGACAGTCACGCGTTTGGGACAAACAGAACCACTCACATTGAAAATTACACGCGAAGAAATCAAAGTGCAAGATGTTCCTTATTTCGCTATGTTGGACGATCAGAAGACCGGATATATCAAACTCACAGGCTTTACTCAAACTGCCAGCACAGAGGTGCGTGCAGCGTTTTTGGATTTGAAAAAGAAAAACATGACCCAATGTGTGTTGGATTTGCGCGGTAATGGCGGTGGACTTCTTCGCGAGGCCATCAACATCGTCAACTTCTTTGTACCAAAAGGTACCGAGATCGTGCGCACCAAGGGCAAGATTGATGAGTGGAACAAAACCTACACCGGGTTGAACGAACCGCTCGACGTGACCATTCCGTTGATTGTATTGGTAGATGATATGTCGGCCTCGGCATCAGAGATTGTTAGCGGAAGTTTGCAAGACTTGGATCGCGCTGTAGTATTGGGACGTGAGTCGTATGGTAAAGGATTGGTGCAGCAAACCAAGGATTTGGCTTACAATACTAAAATGAAATTGACCGTAGCCAAATACTACACCCCAAGTGGGCGCTGTATTCAGCGATTGGATTATTCGCACAGAGATGATGAAACCGGACAGGTGAAAGCAGTGAGTGATTCGTTGATTAAGCCCTTTAAAACCAAAGCCGGTCGCACGGTATATGATGGTCGCGGTATTTCACCCGATGTAGAAGTAAAGCCCGACGATGCTAGCAATATTTTGGTGGGCATGGTGAATGAGCAAGTGATCTTCAATTGGGCTACCAAGTATGCGGCGGCACATCCGACTATTGATTCTGCGTTTGCGTTTCATTTGACCGATGCAGAGTACAATGAATTTGTGACCTATGCCACAGCGCAAACCTTTGAATACAATACCGAAACAGAGGCGTTGTATAAAGAGTTGAAGCGCGCGGCAGAGCAGGAAAAGTACTATACCGGGGCAGAAAAAGAGTTTGATCAGTTGTTTGCGAAGATCAATCCAAATAAGGCTCAGGATTTGATGAAATTTAAAACGCAGATTAGAGAATATTTGGAAAACGAAATCGTTTCCCGCTACTACTACCAAGATGGCCGGATAAAAGCCTCATTGCCACTTGATCCCGTGGTGAAGAAAGCCCAAGAGGTGTTTGGAACAACATACTCGGGGATTCTTGCCGGACAGGTGACCAATAAGAACTAGGTCGTCAGCCGCTTGCTGCTTATGAATGCCTCCCTTCGCCAACGTGTTTTGGATATTCTCCAATGGATAGGACTTGCCATTGTGCTATGCGGTATGGTGTTTTCTAATTTTTTCATGTCATTTGGCGCGTTTTGGTTGGTGGGCGTATGGCTCCTCAATTTGCTCAATACACATTTTTCTGGCG
Source organism: Flavobacteriales bacterium (assembly GCA_049318685.1). Taxonomy (GTDB): domain Bacteria; phylum Bacteroidota; class Bacteroidia; order Flavobacteriales_D; family Sanyastnellaceae; genus JAIXWP01. The sequence goes on along the minus strand of JBMOFW010000012.1, from coordinate 16,755 downwards.
GTTCGCTGCGCGACGTATTTGCTGAGTTTATTCAAGACAAAACCTATTGGGCTGTTTCAGCCATCTACGCATTGCCGCTTATAGGCTTGCTGTGGACAGATGATTTTGGTTTTGCACTGTGGGATCTGCGCATGAAGTTGCCCATCTTGTTTATGCCTTTTCTCATTGCATCTCTTCGGCCCATAAGTGAATTGAGTCGAAGTAGTTTAATTTGGGTGTTTTTGACAGCCATTTTCGTGGCGATATTAATTTGTTCTGGGGTGTATTATGGCGTTACCGGAAAAGAAGTGAGGAATGTGCGCGAGGCGTCAATATTCATTTCACACATACGGTTTTCGATTTTGATTGTTTTTGGCGTTATTCTCATTTATTTTAAAATACGAAAACACACGCTGCACGCGGTGTACGGTGTGCCGATGGCATTGATTTTCATTTGGTATCTGTGGCGGATGGAGAGCATGACGGGCATATTTATGCTCGCCGTTTGGGTGGCGCTGATGTTGATTTATCATGCGCTTCGAACGGGAAGTTCTATCCGACGTTGGGCGATTATGGGTGCGGTGGTCATTGGCACCACAGGTGTTTTCATCTACATCGCACAAGCCTATCAGTGTTATTTTTCTTCACCGGAAATCAACGTGGTTGCGCTCGACGAGCACACAATGGATGGTGAGAAGTATGATCATCGCCCGGAGAATCATCAGCTGCAGGATGGCAATTACATCTGGCTGTACAACGCTTGGGGCGAGTTGGAAGCTACTTGGCGTGAGCGAAGTACGCTGCCCTTCGACTCACTAGATGCCAAAGGCAATCCGCTCAAAGGAACTTTGGTACGATACCTCACCTCCAAAGGATTGCGCAAGGATCGCGAAGGAGTGATGTCGTTGGAAGATGAAGAGATTGTGCGCATCGAAAATGGTACAACATCGTATTATGCCAACTCCCATTCTGGTTTGCGGAAACGCTTAGACAAGATATTTTTTGAAATCGACAACTACCGCAACGGCGGTTCACCGAATGGTCATTCGGTTTTGCAACGACTGGAATTTTGGATCACGGGTATGGCTATTTTTAAAGAGCATCCGATGATGGGAGTAGGTACCGGTGATTTGAAGAAATCGTTTAAATCCATGTATGAAGAGCGCCAAAGCGGTCTCAGTGAAAAGAATCGACTGCGCGCGCATCAACAATTCCTCACAATGTTTATTACGTACGGAATTATTGGCGGATTGATTTTTATCGTGTTGGTTTTTTATCCCTTAACCTCGCTGTGGAATAGAAAGAACCATTATTACTTGAGTTTTTTCTTACTCTTTCTCTTGTCCTGTCTCACAGAAGATACGCTTGAAACCCAAGCTGGGGTAACGTTTTTCACTTTTCTCAGTCCATTTTTGATTCGTTATTTCAAACCCAAAACGAACGTGTAGACCTCATCTACAGTGATGGGTAAAGCACCATTTTCCGGATGAAAAGGGGCGGTGATGATGTGTGCATGTGTGCCGACTGGTGCCCAGCGTCCGGGATGAATGGGTCGTTTCGGCGAATATAATCCTACCGCGTGTAGGCCTAGTGCTGCGGCGATGTGTAAGGGTCCGGTGCTCGCTGCCACCAGCACATCGCAAGCCCCAATGAATGCAATGAATTCAGCGAGATTCATCTTTCCGGTGATGTTGAGGATGTGGGGATGATCAAAGGAAAAAACGGTGTTTATCTTTTCACCTTCGGCTGCTGTGCCAGATACAAATACATTGCAATCATGTTGTGCGAGCATTTGCGCGAGCGCATTGAAATCTTGGAGCGACCAATTCACGGCAGAGCCTTTAGAGAGGGGATGCAAAATGATATTGCGGCGGCCATTGCGCAACATGGGATGAAGCGCATCGGGTGATTTTCCTTTGGCAATAAAGCCATAGTATTCGGGCATTTCAGCAAGAGAGGGAATGTCGGTAATGCCAAGTGGAGCGAGCAGCTTGATATTGAGTTGCGATTCGTGAAGGTCTGATTTTTTACGTGAAAAAAAGACACGGGTGTTGGCGTTCCAGAGGGTATGCCAACGTTTGCCAGTAGCAATGCGGGTGCGGATGTGGGCCTTGGCTGCGGCTTTCACAGTAAATTTATCTGGGAAAGCATGAATGATGGTATCAGCATTGGTGTCTTTCAACAACTGAACGGCTTTATCAAATGGCATTTTTTCCAACTCATCACAATTGATGAAAGCATCGATATGCGAGCAGGAAGCGATGATGTCTTTGGTGTACGATCGACCAATGAATGATATGCGGCATTGCGGATAGTGAACTTTGATCACGCCGCACATAGGTAGCGTGAGCATCACATCACCGATACTATCGGTGCGCGAAATGATGATATGGTTAAATGCTTTCTCCGGCATGTAGTCGTTTGAGCTTGGTGTATTTTTTCCAAGTAGCATAGGCCGATAGACGTGCAATAGTCCAGCCGGCGCGACCGTCGAGGAAGCAAGATTTGAATAAAATGTTTTTGAGGTATTGCACAATGACTTTGAGGATGATGTGCGGATAACCTACTGTTTTGCCCCGTTGGTATAATTCTTTGGCTGCAATACCTGAAAAGAATTCGATTTGTTTCAAATGATCTTGACGGGTATAATAGCTGTAGTGCAATAGATCTCCAGGTAAAAGAATGGCCTGCTCGCCGTTGGTGGTGTCCAATCGATCGTGAGGGTTGACACCGGTCCAGCGGGCGTGTTGGCGGTTCACGAGACGTGTTTTGGTATCAGGATACCAACCGCTGTGTTTGATCCACGTGCCGCAGTAGTTGGTCAAACGATTGAATTTATAGGCCATCCCTTGCGGATTGTTTTTTACAGCAAGGATAGCCGCTTTGAGTTCGTCGGTGAGGGCCTCATCCGCATCAAGGGATAAGATCCAATCATGACTTGCTTGATCGATGGCGAAGTTCTTTTGTTGGATATGTCCCGGAAAGGGATTTTGGATAAAGCGTACACCAAATTTTTGGCAGATCGCTTCGGTTTTGTCTTTAGAAAAGGAATCGACCACCACAATTTCATCCACCACTCCTTGCAGCGAGGTCAGGCAACGTTCGATGTTGCGCTCTTCATTGAAAGTAATAATGGTAGCAGTAATAGCAATGCTCATGGCGAATGAATCAATCCATCAATTGGAGATCTACTCCTTGCGCCAGCAAGATAAGAATGATTGCGCCTACGATGATTCGGTAGTAGCCGAATGCTTTGAAGCCATGTTTGTTGAGAATAGCGATAAAGCCTTTAATAGCGATTACCGCCACAATAAAGGCTACAATATTGCCTACGATAAATATGGTGAGATTGTCTGATGAAAACACCTCAGGAGCGTTTTTAAGGCCTTTGTAGAGCTTCAATACCGAAGCGCCGAACATAGTAGGCACAGCAAGGAAAAACGAAAATTCAGCGGCCTGTTTGCGCGTGAGGCCTTGCGACATCCCCCCGATGATGGTGGCGGCGGAACGAGAAACCCCCGGAATCATGGCAATACATTGAAACAAACCTATTTTAAAGGCTTTCGGATAAGTGATGAGGGTTTCCGACTTCGGATTGAGGTATTTATCGATAAAAATCAATACAATGCCACCGACGAGTAAGGTCCAAGCTACCACAGAGACGCTTTCGAGCAATTGATCGATATAGTCGTCGAGAAGGAAGCCAAGCACAGCAGCCGGAATAAAGGCAATCAAAAGCTTTACATAAAAATCGAATGATTGGAAAAAACGTTTCCAATACAAGAGTACCACGCTGAGGATGGCCGCAAATTGCGTGGTGATGATGAACATTTTGGTGAACTCGTCATTGGGCGCACCAATGAGGTTTTGGGCAATGATCATATGCCCGGTGCTAGATACGGGAAGAAACTCGGTGAGTCCTTCAACGATCGCAATGATGATGGCTTGGATGAGGGTCAAGGTCTCGGCCGGTTATTTCTTACGGCGATACATGATCGCATAGATGATGAACGCATAGCCAACAATGACGATGGTTGCAGGAATCGTAGTACGACGGGCACCGAAAAGAGATTCTTCATCAAACACTTTTGGGTCGGGAGAACCGCCACCGGTCATCAGCGTGTATCCGATGGTCAATATACCCAAGCCAATGAGCATCAGTGTATAATTTTTCTTTTCGAAAGCAAATGAAGGTTTCGTCTGTGCGCTCATAGTCCGTTTTGTTGTCCACAAATATAATCAAACAGCGTGGTTGCCATCAATTTGCCAATAGTTTGAAGCCACGACCGTGGATATTGAGTATTTCTACCGTCGGATCTTCTTTGAGGTGTTTGCGCAATTTGGCGATATAAACGTCCATCGAACGACCGTTGAAATAATTGTCATCGCCCCAAATGGCTTTGAGTGCGAAGCTTCTTTCCATAACGCCGTTTTTATTTTTGCATAAGAGATACATCAATTCGTTTTCCTTGGTGGTCAACTTGATTTCTTGATCATCGATCTGCAATTTTTGTTTGTTGTAGTCGAAGTGATAACGGCCGATGGCGAATTCTTTCACATCTTCACCTTCCTCAGGCAATGCAGCAGTGCGACGCAAGATGGCATTCATGCGTACTAGCAATTCTTCCATACTAAATGGCTTGGTCATGTAATCGTCGGCACCGGCTTTAAAGCCTTCGAGGGTGTCTTCTTTCATGCTTTTGGCCGTAAGGAAGAGGATGGGCACGTGCTTGTCTTCTTCCCGAATTTCAGCAGCGAGGGTAAAGCCATCTTTCACCGGCATCATCACATCGAGGATGATGAAATTATAGGTGTTGCGCTTGAATAATTTACTGCCTTCTGAGCCATCGTTGGCCAAGTCGGTTTCAAAACCTTTTGCTTTTAAATATTCAGATAAGAGTGTGCCGAGATTGGGATCGTCTTCACACAGGAGTACTCTAAGATTCTTTTTCATGTTTTCTGGGGATATGTATAGTAAAAGTGCTTCCTTTTTTGATTTCGCTTTCTACATCAACGGTGCCACCATGTTTTTCGACAACACCCTTTACGTAGCTCAATCCGAAACCTTTCACGTTGTGAACGTTGCCGGTGGGGACACGGTAGAGTTTATCAAAGATTTTGCGTTGATTTTCGCGACTGATGCCGATGCCGTTGTCGCGGAATGCAACTGCTACACCATTCATTTCATCGCGCGTGAATATTTCTACGGTAGGATTTATTTCGCTGTATTTGATGGCATTGTCGATGAGGTTGTACACCACGTTGGTGATGTGCAGATTGTCGCCTTCAATGATTGGATTGCCTGCATCCAAATGGCGGATGATGGTTCCTTTCTTTTTCTTGACTTGAATTTCGATATTGCGAATTACTTGATCAATCACATCATGTAGATTGATTTTATTGATCCGAAGTTGCATATCGCCTTGCTCAAAAATTGCCGTACGCAGTACATTTTCAACCAAGACTCCCAACCGTTTATTTTCCTCATTGATCATACCGATGTACGTCGACATTGCTGTTTGGCTCTTCTGCATATCGGGGTCATTCATGGCTTCGCAGGCCAATGAAATAGTAGCGATTGGTGTTTTGAGCTCGTGGGTCATGTTGTTGATGAAATCGTTTTTGATTTCACTCAGTTTTTTCTGGCGGTAAATGGTGCCTATCGAAAAGGAAAATAAAAACATGATGAAGAGGAGCAAGACCCCAGAGGTGGCCAACATGGTCCACATTGAGCCGATCAAATAGCCCCGTTGATTGGGAAACCAAATGCGCACATAATTGACATCAGCAATGGGATCGTTGGGGAAAAGTTGTGCTTTATACCCTTCTGTGAAAAAGTACTCTGTATACGGTCTTACGTTTTCATCAATGATTTCAGGTTGTTGAAAGCGATTGAAGATGGCGAAGTGGTACTCGGCTTTAATTCCCTGCATTTCGAGCTCATTGCGAATGAGGCTGTCCATGTGTGCAGTGTCGACGCGCTCTTTGATGGTTTGCATGATGTCCAAGTCCAAAATACCGCCGAGAATATCATCGAGGATACCCGATTGTTTAAGCATTTTACTTTGATTCACTCCTGTAGATCCAAGCTGGCTATAGAATGCGGAATCGCGGCTTTCGTCGAGGGTAGCCTCGTCGATAACTTCCACATCGCTTTTTCCATAGCTAAGAATAATAGAACTATCTGCAATACCCGATACGGAGATCGATGATTTTTGGGCTTGTTCATCAGCAAGGCGTTTGTGCTCTTCCTTCTCAAGTTTATCGGCCACGCGGATGAGGGCCTTGGTGACATGGGAACTAAAGTCTTGTTCGCGCAGTGCGAAAGTGTTGTTGACCCAATAAATCTGAAGCGCAATAAGCCCTACCACAGCGGCAGTGCTAAACGCGATCAGGGCTTGTAGGTAAAACGACTTCATCTGTGCACAAAGTAACGCAACAACCCGAAATGTTAAATCGCGCGGGGAATTCTTTTAACAAGGCTTTGCATTTCGCTTTCGACAATTCATCCAAGTAAATTGACGGTTCACTCCCTTTTGATATTAAAACGGAATTAACCATTTCATTTTTGCATCATCAAAAACACTATGTCATGAAAAAACATGTACTTTCAATTCTCGCCGTCCTCATCACTCAGCTCATATATGCGCAAACCGGCAATATTCGGGGTTTAGTAGTCGACAAGCAAAGTCAGTTTCCACTGCCGGGGGTGACCGTACTCGTCACCTCTGCCGACCCAATTATTGGGGCGATTACCGATGAATCGGGCAAATATCGCCTCACCAATGTTCCTGTAGGTCGTGTAAATGTAGAGGTGAAATTTACCGGATACAATCCCCAAGTTTTTTCCAACCTTTTGCTGAACTCCGGAAAGGACTTGGAGTTGAATGTGCAGTTGGAAGAATCTGTGTTGAATTTGGAAGGGGTGGAAATTGTAGCTGAAGAAAACAAGTCAGAATCTATCAATAAAATGTCGAGTGTATCCTCGCGCTCTTTCAGTATTGATGAAGCGATGCGGTATAGCGGCACGTTGCAAGACCCGTCGCGTATGGCGCAGAACTATGCTGGGGTGAGCGGTGCCAGTGACGATCGCAACGACATTATCATTCGTGGAAATAGTCCTACGGGCGTATTATTCCGTTTGGACGGTATCGACATTCCAAGCCCGAATCACTTCGCTACCGTGGGTACCACGGGCGGTCCGATCAGTTTGCTCAACATAAATAATTTGTCGAACAGCGATTTTGCGACCAGTGCATTTTCTGCTGATTACGGGAATGCTTTGGGAGGTGTGTTCGATTTGCGTATGCGCAGCGGTAATCCTGACAAGCGCGAGTATTTGGTGCAGTTGGGATTCAATGGATTTGAAGTTGGTGCAGAAGGTCCTTTTAGGAAAGGAGGCTCAGCCACATATATCATCAATGGTCGTTATTCTTTCTTAGGCATTATGTCTTCGTTGGGAATTGACTTCGGCACCGGCAGCGCCATTCCGGAGTATCAAGACTTGTCGATGAAGCTCGATTTTCCAACCAAAAAAGCTGGAAAATTCAGTGTGTTTGGCATTGGTGGTACCAGTTTCATTGATTTCAAAGGAGCAGATGACGAAGGAAATAATCTTTATTCAAATGATAGAGAAGACCAACAATTCAAAAGTAGTACAGGGGTGATTGGCGCGTCGCATGCCTATTTTTTCAATGAAAAAACACAGGGTAAATTCATCGTCGCTTATAGCACAGGTGGCACGAAAGGCTTTATCGACACGTTAGATGTAAATTCCAACCCTCACCGATTTTTTGGTGTACGTCAACGCCAAAACAAAGCGAGCGCGCATTATTTTGTCAATACCAAAATCAATGCAAAGAACACCTTCAAGGCTGGAGTAATGTATGAACAATATTTTATCGATGTGAAGGATAGTGTGCTTTACAATGGAAGTTATTATTTTTCAGAAACGGATTACAAAGGTGACACCGGCATGGGACAAGCTTATGCTATTTGGCAAAACCGAACAAATGATCGGTTGACACTCAACGCCGGCTTGCATGCGCAGACATTTTTACTCAACAATAGTTTTGCTGTGGAACCAAGGTTAGGCGCGCGTTTCGTGACGCGCCCTGGTCAAAGCCTGAATGCAGGCGTGGGCTTGCACAGCCAAATGCAACCAGTTGTGACCTATTTCAGCCGCGATGAGCTGGCAGATGGAACAGTGGTAGCCAACAACAAGTCGCTTGATTTCAATAAAGCTGCTCATGCTGTAATTGGCTATGATATACAAGTCAATGAACACATGCGTATTAAGTCGGAGGTGTATTATCAATATCTATATAACATTGCTGTTGACCGCGAATCAAGCGCTTTTTCCATGCTAAATAGTGGAGCGGATTTTACCTTCCCCAACAATGCAGATTTGGTAAATGAGGGTACCGGATATAACTATGGATTCGAACTCACCGTTGAGCGTTTTTTGAACCAAGGTTTCTACTACTTGTTCACCACATCGTTGTTTGAAAGCAAATACAAAGGCAGCGATGGCATTTTGCGCAATACTGCGTTTAACGGTAACTATGTGTTTAATCTCTTGGCGGGTAAAGAATTCAAAATAGGCACACGCAATAGCTTGACACTTGACGCCAAAGCAACCATGGCAGGAGGGCGCATGTATACGCCAATTGATCTGGAAGCTTCGCGCCTCGCCGGAGAAGAGATTCGCCCGGAGTCGGAGAGCTTTACTGCACAATACGATCCCTATATTCGATTGGATTTTAAAATTGGATTCCGCATGAACTTCAAGAAATTTGCGCAAAGTTGGGCTTTTGACATACGCAATGTGACCAATCACGAGAATGTGTTTATGCAAAGCTACAGTTCAGCCACCGGCAACATCAGCACTTCGTACCAGACAGGATTATTTCCGGTATTGCTGTATACGTTGTATTTTTAGACTTGAATGAGAAAAAAGAGAGAGGTATATTGTAGAATGCGGACCACAGAAGACCTTCTGGGGTTTAAAGACTGGCCGTTGATTGTGTTGGGTATTCCCTTGTTGGGATTTTTGATGCCCATCGTGTTTATGCAGATGTCTTTAAGTGAAGCAGTAGCGTGTTTTGCAAAAGAAGGCATTTGGACCATAGCGTTCACCGCTATTTTTTGGATGGGCAATCGACAGATTACAATTTATTTTAGAAAGCTTTATCCCGATCATGCAGAATTAAAGAAGCGCCTGATTAAACAAGGTTTAGCGATTCTTCTTTTTACCATGACGACCACGTTTATGATTGGGATGATTCAAATACAGTTTAACTTGTTTGATCATTCGATGGTGAAAGATGTGAAGAAGAGCTTCAATCAATCGTTTATTATGAGTATGGTAGCCACGCTTTTGGTGGTAACCATTTATGAGGCGGTCTATTTTTTCAATCAATGGAAAGCATCAATTGCAGAGACAGAAAAATTGAAAAAGGAGCGCATTACCAGTCAGTTGGAAGCGCTTCGAAATCAAGTGAATCCGCATTTTTTGTTCAATAGTTTGAATACACTCGCGAGTATCATTCCTGATGATCCGAAAAAGGCAGTCGCGTTTGTTCAAAAGATGAGTACCGTTTACCGCGGAATATTGGCCTTGAACGAACGCCAAGTGGTGACTCTGCGTGAAGAGCTCGAGACATTGGAAGATTATATTTTCCTCGTAAAGACACGCTTTCCAGAGAACCTGCATATTCACATGAATGTGAAAAAAGAGGATTTGGAAAAATATGTAGTACCGATGTCGATGCAAATTTTAGTGGAAAATGCCATTAAGCACAATGTGATTAGTTTGAAAAAACCATTGCATATCACGATTGAGTCGCGGGGGGATGCAGTTTACGTAGAAAACAACCTTCAACCAAAAATGCATGAAGAGAAAGGAACGAAGACCGGACTGAAAAATATCGATAATCGAAATATTTTAAGCTTTGAGCGCGGTATTCGTGTTACGGAAACCGAACAAACGTTCGGTGTAGAGATTCCATTGGTAATTATTGAAGAAAAATGAGAATAGTCATAGTTGAAGATGAGACACCCGCGGCCAATCGGTTAGAGCGGATGATTAAGGAAATTCGTCCTCATGCGCAAGTGGATAAGCGATTGGATAGTGTGGAAGATGCGGTAGAGTATTTTAATACGCATCCTACACTTGATTTGGCTTTCTTCGACATTCAATTGGCGGATGGATTGAGCTTTGATATTTTCTCGGCCGTATCTATTCCTTGTCCGGTGATATTCACCACTGCTTATGATCATTATGCCGTAAAAGCATTTAAAGTGAATTCGGTGGATTATCTGTTAAAGCCTGTGGATGAGGAAGAATTGAAACACGCCATTGAAAAATTTGAGCAATTGCATCACAATGGTCAAGGGCAATTGACCGATATAAAGTCAATAATTCAAGCTGTGCGAGGAGATCAGGCGCATTATAGAAAACGTTTTTTGGTGAAAAATGCGGGTCGACTTGTTTTCCTGCAGAGTGAAGACGTAGCCTATTTCTTTTCTGAAGAAGGCATTACTTTTCTTGTGACCCGAAGCAATGAACGCTACTTGTTGGAAGCGACATTGGAAGAATTGGAAACGCAATTGGATCCAGAGTGTTATTTCCGAGTGAACAGAAAGATGATCATTTGCAGTGAATGTATAGATCGCATTGAGCCCTATAGCAACAATCGTTTATTGTTGAAATTGAAGCCCGATTTTACTGAGGAAGTTGTGGTTTCGCGGCACCGCACTGCCGAATTCAAGCAATGGCTCGACCACTAAGTTAAAAGCGATAGCGCATGCTGATAGCCCCGTTGGTCATGTCGAGGCGATCAATAATACTGAAATTGTATTCTGGTTTGATATCCACGGCAATTTGAATGGGGATGGATCTAAAAAAATACTCCATGCCTAAAATGCCATCTACGCCTAGGAAATAGGCGTTTCCAACGAGGGATTTTCCAAGGTCAGGATGTGTGCTAGCGATCGGATAGAACGAAGCGTGAGCTCCGCCACCCATAAACCATTTTAATCCACGAACATCTCCTATTTGCATGTGATGTTCATAGAGTGCTGTGGCTGAAAATCCTTTCCAACGTGTAAAAAGAATACCCTCAAAAACGTGATAATCCGTGTGAAAATATTGAACTGTAATGCCAGTTCCAGTGCCTAAACGACCACCGGCAGCATACTCGAGCATGCCACGTTGGGCAGACATACAAAGCGAAAAGAAACAAACGAGAAGAGTAAATAGGGTTTTCGAAGCCATGGCCAAGTGTACGCCAATGACTGGAAAATGTTGCTATTCGAATATTAAATTATACTTCTTTCCGAAATCTTCTTGAGCGCGCAAAAATTCACTCTGCGAAAGTTTCGAAGCGTCATGGATGCGAATTTGCACGGCGAGGGAAGTGTCGATAACTGCAGGAGTTACTTGATCTGCGGGCAAAAGACGGATGTCGCGGAGTTTTTCATATTCCGTTTCTACGATGGCATCATAGGTTTTGAAGAGTTCGCGTGCCGCATTTTGCATGCTAGGGTCGTTTTGGAACGGGCCAATGCTATCCATCGCCAAAATGCTTTGCTTGATGGTGCTTTGCATACTGACGTAGGCAAATTCAACCATTTCGCGGGAGCGCAAAGTGTCCACAAAGCTAGAGTCAAAGCGATCAAAAGAAGCAATGATTTTCTTTTGATGCTCTATGATGGTATCGTTGTATTCAGCAGCCTCTTCAGCCTTCCGGGAACAGGAAAAAAACGTGGAGAACAGAAGAAGCGCCGCAATGAGGTTAAGGTTTTTCATAGGGCAAAGGTACATTTTCATGACGGAATTGTTAAGGCAGGGTTGCCTGTTCGTTTCATTATTTTAGACGCATTTGCATGGCTTGCAAAAGCACCTCGTAATACGGTTTGTTGACCATACGCGATTTTAACCAACAGAAAAAGGTGATGGCTTGTGTATCTTCTTTGTGGTCTGGCCACGCCATGTTGGCTTGTTCCACTTCATCCGCAAAGGCGGGCATGCGAACCTTTTCCGGATGTTCGATGATGGTTTTTACAAAGCGCATAAAGATCAACGCACGACTATACGCCGGATGTTGGAAGAAGCCCGCGAAGTATTTTTCCATCACTTTGATTTTACCGAAGGCTTGTTCGGTATTGCCTAATTCGTATCGCAAGATCACATCGATCATGCTGCGTTTGAATCGCCATTCTTTTCCCATTTTCTTTTCAATCCACGCATCACTATGATTGATGCGGAGCATTTCCAGATTGGCTTTCTTAAACTCTTGAGATTGAAAATGAAAGACCACGAGGTTTAGTCGCATGTTAAGCCGATCCTCAATGGAAAATCGCGCGTCTTTGGTCTTGAGAGCTGTGCTGAGGATGTCGATGCCCTGGTCGTTGTGGCCGAAAAAACTGAGCGTGGCGGCGCGCAATTGAATGAATCGCGAATACACCGCAGGGAGTGGATGTTCTACTGTATCCAACCATTTGATCGTTTCTGCCAGTTGACGGGTGCGATAATAGGTGTGTGCGATGATGTAGATGAATTGTTGTCGCACCAATTCGTTTTGTTTTCCAAATGCTTCCGCCTTGATTAGTCGATTGTAGATACGTATCACAAAAGGTTCGAAGCGCGAATATTCTTTTGAACTCACCACGGCGCTGCGAATCATCAGGGTGACTGATAGCGCGAAGCCCGCGTCCATGGCTTCTTCCGTTTTTAGGTTGAACGACTTGAATACTTCTTCCACGATTTCTTCGGGGCGAAGAATGGTTCCGGCCTTTCGTGCGTCGGCGAGGCGGCGTTTGAGAAGGCTTTGGGCCACGATAAGTTTTTCGTGCATATCCCTTTTGTTGCGATTTTGTTCCCAGCGATGAATGAGCTGATTGGGGTCGAGGTGCAGTTCGTGGGCACGTTCGATTTGAAGCAAGAGGAGCGAATCGAGCATGGTATAGTCGCGATTTTTTTCAGCCAAGGCCGTCGCTTTTTTGATGAATGCCGCTGCAGCTGCGATGTCGTTGTTTTCGATGAAAAATTGTGAAATCGCCAAAACCCGATTGGGGTTGTTGCCCTCACGGATGATTTGGCGAAGGGCAATAAATTCTTCCACTTGCGCCATCAAGCTTTTGCGTAAGCTGTGATAGGCATTGAGATTGACCGGTTTGTAGAGCATCGCTGCGAGCTCGGGGCCGCTACTCTCAGGCTGTGTGCGCAGCAAGTCCATCAGCTTGGTGGTGCGTTCGGAGCCCTTCACGCGGAGCAAGTATGTTTTGAGGCCTTTGATCATGGATTCGTCCATGGCGGCCAAGGCGGTTTCGAGGTGGTCCATCTAATGTAAACTACGTTTGGAAGGTTGAGATGTTGAAAGGTATTTAGGTTTAAAGGTTAGGTTGATTGCTTGTTTGTGATTTTTCGAAAGCCCTGTAAATTTAGAAAATAAAACTACGTTTTTAAGCGATTTTGGTTTTTTGTTGGGCGGTAGGGGGTTGTTCTTTGGGGTCATGAAACAAGTGATCCTCATTCTCATCGCCGCGGTATTGAAAGCCTTTGTCAAATTGTTTGGCCGATTGGTTTACCGCTTGCGTATTACTGGTACAGAGCATATTCCATCGAAGGGCGGCGCGCTCTTGGTGGGCAATCACACAAGTTATATGGACTTCATTTTGATGGTTTGTCTCAACCATCGTTCAGTGGCCTTCATCATGAACGAAGACATCTTTAAAAAACCTTTGCTTCGTCCCTTGCTCGAGTCGATTCATTGTATTCCGATCAGTCCACGTTCGCGCAAGAATGATTTGAACGCCTTCAATCAAGCCGTGGCTGATCGCGTGAATGCGGGATACTTGGTGGCCATTTTTGCCGAGGGCACAGTGACGCGTACCGGTCAGATCCTTGAGTTTAAGCGCGGTGTAGAGCATTTGTCCAAATTGGTGAATGCTCCCATTATTCCCATTCACTTTGACAATGTGGCCGGCACGCCATTTTCTTATCGCGCCGGACAGAAGCGCATGTTGCGTTTGAGTTGGTCGACCTTGCGTCGCAAAGTGCGCATTCGCGTGGGCAGCCCTATTCACGGAGGGACAACCGCTTTTGCTTTGCGTCAGCGCATCAAAGAATTGGAGGTCGAGAATTTTGGCGAGCGTCTGCATGATTTGCCCGGATTGCAAAGTCGCATGATGCTGGGCATTCAAGAAAACAAAGGCGGTTGGAAAACAGCACAGGATGAGATGGCCTTTGGGGATATGCAAGAGCTCTTAGGTCAATTGAATGGAGCGTTGCTCGGGCCATTGCGTCAGAAGCAAGTGGTGGCGATGCTACTTCCGAAAACAGCAGAAACACTTTCGATATACGCATGGATGGTCTTAAACCGAAAAACTATCGTAACCATTGATCCGCGGTGGAGTAATGAGCAGCGCATGTTTGCGATTCGTCGCAGCGGTGCCGAAGTGCTCATTACCACCGGGGACATTGGGTTTTCGCATTGGGCCAGTACAGAAGACGAAGTGATTTATTTAGAAGACTTGCGTGAGGCCATGAAGAAAGGCCAACCGGTGAATATTATTTGCAAGAACCTTCGCAGCATGGGTCGACGAGTGGCTTCGTTGTGGACGGGTAAAAGAGCGGAGATGCCGATGGCGTGTTTCTTTGAGCGTCAAAACAAAGAGTTGTCCGATCCCATTTTGGTCGATGCCACGCAGTTCAATGCCGTGATTGCCTCATTGCGTCAGGTGCATCATTTTGAGAAGGGCGGAAAGATGTGTGCCGAGTTGCCATTGAGCAATGCCTTTGGATTGGTGTTGCAAGTGTTGTTGCCGATGGTAAGTGGCATGTGGATGCACATTGGTGATGAGCAGGCAGACGTTCAGGTGTATGCGGCGTGGGCTGCGGGATTGCAGGGTGAGGTGGTGATTGCCGGTCCGGAGCAGTTGAAGGCCTTGAGTCTGTTGGCGGGAGAGCGCAATTTGGCCGGGTTGACCCATGTGTTTACAGCAGACATTCATCCATTGGACGAAACCGTGAAGAGTTTGAATGCGCGCGGCATACAAGTGTTGACCTGTGCTGGGATGAATCAGACCGCATCCGTGTATGCCTTGAATGGATTGGACTATCATGGAGATGATATTGTGGGCAAGCCTTTGAAGCAAGAGTGTTTTGATGATGACAGTATCGGCAAGCCCCTTCCGGGCGTAGCCGTAAAAATCGTCGACCCGAATAATCATTCGGTCGAGTTGCTCAACGACGCCACCGGACTCATTTTCGTCAAAGGCCCATCGATCAATGTAAACACCTTCGACGGCTGGTTCAATACCGGCAAGACGGGGAGTTTAGATCATAAAGGGTTTATACATGGGGAGGGGTAGTTTGGAGAGTGAGAACAATTCCTCAACGTTGAATTACTATTGGAATTTGATTCAATATTTCTATTTTAGAGTGCTATGTATAAAGGCATACAAAAAAACCGTAAAGAAATGATAATTAAAGAAGTAAGCAATTAAAAGAACATACGAATTAAAAAATTGGAAAAAATGAAAAATGTTTTAATAGCCAGTATTCTGCACTTTGTACCATTATTTTCAATCTGTCAAGAAATATTCGACAAGAATAAGTATTCACCTATGCCCCTGCCTCGATATTCTGAGCCAGTTGACAGCGCTTTTAAACAAAATGCTTTGATAATGTTTGATATGCAGAATCTGGAGTTTGATACCATAGATGTGAACATGAATAACTACCGAACAGCGGCAAATGTTTCTTCCTCCAATGCAATAGCATCAAACGAATTTAGTCAAGGAAATGTTCAGGCCTATTCATTTTCGAATCTTCAACCAGCAGACCAGCTTGCTGGTTTTGGCAGTTATCCTGTGACGACTATAGTGAAACTGTATTTGACAATGTTTAATCCGATCACCAATTCATATAGTTATACTGCTTGTTCCGGAGCGATGATCAACCCTTGGTATATAATAACAGCAGGTCATTGTGTTAACAGCAGTATTGATCCAAGTTATGCAGTAGCGTGCACAGTGATTCCCGAGTATAATATGGGAAGTCAACCATTTGGACAAACCACTACCGTTAGTTGGTATTCGTTTCCGCAATGGACTGTGAATGGAGATTGGAATTACGATATGGCAGTGATGGGTCTTGCGAGTCCAATGGGAAATACCACCGGTTGGTTAGGTTGGGGTTGTAATAATGATAACTCATTTTTTACCAATCCGAGTAACCTATTTCATTCTTTTGGGTATCCTGCTCAAGATGATTGGGGCAATTCTGTGTTAGAGGGAGGGGAGCGCATGTACTACATGAATGGTTATATGGATTTCTGGGAATCGACAAATTCAATGTGTCATTATAACCTTGGTTTTCATGGTCAGAGTGGCAGTGGTCTTTATTATAAAGACGCTTCCAATAATAGATATGTATATGGGGTTTTAAGCCATGGAAATGGATCAACTCCACCATATTATACTTGTCATTGCCGCATGGATTGTGGAATGTTCGATTATTTTAATAGTATAATACCCTCTGCTATTGGTGTTGACGAATCGGATCTATCTAAGCAGATATTGATTTTCCCGAATCCTACAGAAAGTTCTTTTCACATTAATTTTAGTGAGTTGGTATTTAAAAAAGCGGATTTAGAAATATATAATCAATTTGGAGAAATAATTGTTCGAACAACCGTAGACGCCAGTAATCCGGAAACAGATATTGATTTAACGAATTATACCACTGGGGTTTATTTTATTCGAGCT
>JBMOFW010000011.1:0-26510 GCA_049318685.1 Flavobacteriales bacterium | reverse complement strand
ATGTAGCGGCCTTATTTGGATGGAATTATTCTCTGAAATTATTGGGTTTGATATTGCCCATAGGGTTGTCATTTCATACGTTCCAAAGTTTGGCTTACGTCATCGATGTATATCGAAATCAGCAAAAAGCGGAATATAATTTCATCAATTATAGTTTGTATGTGATGTATTTCCCGCAGCTTGTAGCAGGGCCAATTGAGCGTGCTACGCATATTCTTCCTCAAATTCAAAAGCCAAGGAAGTTTAGTTTTGATCAGGCACATCTGGGGATGCGCATTATTTTATGGGGACTTTTTAAGAAAGTGGTCGTAGCAGATAGTTTGGCAGAATACGCCAACTATGCCTTTGCGCATTATCAAACAGAGGGCACTGGAACCTTGGTACTGGGCGTTATTTATTTTGCCTTTCAGATTTACTGCGATTTTAGCGGGTACTCGGATATTGCCATAGGCACGTCGCGATTATTTGGAATTGAGCTGATGCGCAATTTTAATGTCCCTTATTTCTCCAAAAGCATTGCGGAATTTTGGCGGAAATGGCATATTTCACTTTCGTATTGGTTTCGGGATTATGTCTACATACCACTGGGCGGTTCGGTGGAAAATCCGTTTTGGCGTTTTCGCAATTTATTGGTTGTATTTCTCTTGAGTGGATTTTGGCATGGAGCGAATTGGACTTATGTGATCTGGGGGCTCGTGCATGTGCTGTTTTATATTCCTTCTGTTTTCTTTGGTAAAAGCAATCGAAAAAAGGGTTTCTTGGATATGATAGGAACATTCTTGATCGTTTGTTTGGCATGGATATTTTTTAGGGCGGCCTCGATTGATGAAGCGTTTGGTTATATCCAGCATATGTTTATAAACGTTCAGCATTGGGAGTCATTCGGGTGGTTTTGTCGGGGGTTGATATTGCTGATACCCTTTATTTTGATAGAGTGGATCAACAGGGACAATGCTACTGGTATTCCTTTTATTCAATTCAATTGGAGCAGACCTATTCAAATGACGTATGAAACGGTTTTGGCCGTATTGATAATAATCAGTTTTTACACTTTGGACCATGAGCAATTTATCTACTTCCAATTCTGATTTGAGCCGATTTGTGCGTGCCTTTTTGAAGCGATTGGGTTTGCTCGCATTGGTTCTTTGTGGGATATTTTTCATTTCATTTGATCGTAGTTTTTATTTTTCTATTCCAAAGGACACGACATATCATAAAGTGTTTTGGGTTTATAATCGCTTGAACAAAGGACTCGATAAGCAAAATGTACTATTTATGGGTTCTTCGATTTGTCAGAATGGAATTAATGATAGTCTGCTAAACGCATTAGATGCAAGTTCCAATCACTATTACAATTTTGGTGTTACGCATAGTTGCAATGCGATAACCTACGAGTTGCTCAAAGAGATTTTGGAAAATCGTGGTGAACGGCCGGCGAAAGTTTATTTATGTTTAAAATCGGATGCACGTCCTACGAAATTCCACGCCATGTTCCCCGTGATCGCATCGAGTACCGATATTTTGGAAAGTGCGGGCGAATCAAACGTGTATTTATTTCCGACGATATTGAAGAAAGTGGCTTGGAATGGATACGGAGCTACGCAAACGTATACGATGCCCAAGGTTATTTCGAACAAAGAATTGGGCGAAGAATACGGGTACATTCCGTCGAAGCCGGTAGATAGCACAGAGGTTATGCGCATATTCGGTCAAGAGCGGAAAAATATAGAGGCTGTATTGACTCATTTTGATGCCGCTATTTCCGGAGAAGATGACTCGAGAGGCTTGTTGAGTCGACTGAACCGAAAGCGAATGGATTTTTTAAGCAATTCTGATTTTCAAGATGCGTATTTTGAGAAGTGTGCGGCGCTATTGGAAATGTATTCTATTCCTTTTGATGTCATTGTTTATCCCAACTATGGAATCACCCAAGCAGGGAAGTCTTCCTTGACAGGTGCGTATTATCAGCATTATTATTCAGGGATTGATTACACCAAGCATCGGATGATTAGTTTGCAATTGGATGAATTGAAATCGCCAACTGCTTGGCGTGACATGAACCATTTGAGTAAGGAAGGAGCCTCCATGTTTACCAAGGCCTTGCTCGACACGTTAGGACATTAAAAAAGCCCGGTGAAAACCGAGCTTCTCTGTGACACCGTAGGGAGTCGAACCCCAAACCTTCTGATCCGTAGTCAGATGCTCTATCCAATTGAGCTACGGTGCCATTTGCATTAAGCGGGCGCAAATATACGCCTTTTTTTAAATTCTCCTATTTTTTCATCAATTTGAGTTCTGTGAAGTCAAAATCGGGGTTTGCCACTATGATTTTCAGTTGTTCAGGCTTGCCTTGGGCATCCAATACAAACGTCGCTGATCCTTTGGGTAACATCATTTGGGTGGTCCAAGTGAGTTGGAAAGTGTCAAAATGCCAATGATTTAATTTTCCTTTGAAAAGCGCTGTTGGCTTGAAATCGATAATCAGTTGCCCGTTATTGTCGAGGGTTACCTCCACATCGCCGTACATTTCTGAACTATATATGCCGGTGTAGTCTTTTAAAGGAAGAGAGGGTTGGGTGTTTTTTGCGCGCGCGGTTTCGGCATCGATTGCGGCTTGTTTTGACGCTACTTCATCGTCTTTTTTAAACTGTAGAAATATGGCTGGCCAATCTTTTTCGCTGTTTACCTGAAGGTATTCATCCAAAATGGTATAGGTCAGACAAGAAGGGAGGCTATTGATATTGTTAGTGAGAATCACAAATCCGAGATTTAGATCCGGTACAAGAACCGTTTTCGAAATCATGCCGTCGTAACCACCACCATGGCTAATTACTTTGTGACCGCCATATTCCATCAATTCCCATCCAAGTCCATAGGAATTGAAGTGGCGTGAAGGCATGTTTTCACGTTGCCATTTACCCACGGGTTTCGGGGTAATGTTTTCCCACATTTCATAGGCTCGTGCCTCAGACCAATATGTTTTACCGTCTAATGTTCCTTTGTGCAATTGGAGTTTGATCCATTGGGTCAAATCGCTCACGGAGGCGTTGATGCTTCCGGCAGGTCCGATATTGTCCCAGTTGACATATTCGATTGGAATATTTTTTCCATCTACTTCATTGTGTGGAGAAGCAATGTTGCCGTTGGGGGCAAAATCGCGAATGGATGTATTGGCTGATTTCATACCCAAAGGCGTAAAAAAGCGTTCGCGAATAAATTCGTCCCATGTTTTGCCTGTTACAATGGGTATGATTTCTCCGGCGGCGAGAAACATGATGTTTGAATATCCATATGTATCTCGGAAGCCATAAATGGGTTGAAGAAATTTGGCGCGGCGGATGACTTCCTCGCGGGAATGCGTTGTGCCATACCAAATGAGATCACCGCTGAAAGTAGCCAGACCTGTGCGGTGACACAATAGGTCTTTGATCGTCATTTCTTCGGATACAAACGGGGAATACAATTCGAAATAAGGAAGGTAATCACGCACTTTATCGTTCCACTTTAATTTGCCTTCATCTACCAGTACGGCAAGGGCTGCTGCAGTAAATGCTTTGGAATTGCTTGCTATGGCGAAAGAAGTTTGGTCGGTTACCTTTTCGCCGGTACTTGTGCTTTTCACTCCATAGCCTTGTGACAAGACGACTTTATCATCTTTTACAATGGCGATGGCCATTCCCGGAACGTTAAAATCTGTGAGTGCTTTGGAAAAAATGAGGTTGAGCTTGGCTTCCGAGGAAGTTGATTTGTTTTTTTTCTGTGCACTTGAAGTTAGCGCAATGAAAAGGAAACCGATAAACAGAAAAGAACGCATAAAAAATTGGGATTGATAATGGTGAGCGAAAGTTACAAAATGTAAAGGAGGAGACATGCTATTGGGTGGATTTGCATTTTTTTATAAAATGTGAAAAAGATAAAGAGAGTCGTTTTATCCACAATGGATTCATTTATCAAGGCAGGAGTAACGATGAAAACAAGGTGGCTTAACACATAGGTAAAATGGAAAACGGGCCGTGCTAAACTGAAAATCGTCACAATCAGAACACTAAGCATGGAGTAGTTGAAGTAAGTTGCGTTAAGAAAAGATAAAGGTGAAATTCTCTTTTGAAAGTTGATAACTCAAAAAGTGCTTCGGTCAGATTCTTGTTTTAGAAAAGTACATTCGGAATACCTGATTAATGGTCATGCTCAACGGAGCATAGCCGACAAAGGTTAAAATAGAGTTACACGCTTAAAACCCTAGCTTATTGCTGCGCCAAGAAAAGCAAAAAAGATCTACGTGTTAGACACCTCCGTGCTGCTGCACGATCACAATTGTATAAACAATTTTGAGGACAATTTAGTCGCGATTCCGATCACGGTTTTGGAAGAGCTTGACAAGTTTAAAGTGGGTAACGATATCAAGAATTTCGAAGCGCGCGAGTGTATTCGAATTATCGACCGACTTTCGGAAAATTATTCTCTACAAACCTGGATTCCTTTAAACAATGGATCAGGAGGCAAGCTGAAGATTGTCATGTACACTTCAGACGCTATACCGACCAATGCAGAAAAGATTTTTGATGATCGCAAGAATGATCACAAAATATTGAATGCGGCTTTGCAATTGCAGGTCGATGAGAAGAAGACTAAGGTGGTGATGGTGACGAAGGATATCAACTTGCGTCTCAAAGCCAAAGCGCTCGATTTGCCCGCAGAGGATTATAAGCACGGCAAAGTGAAAGACACCATGATGATGTACAGCGGTATGTCGTTGGTAGAGGAAGTGGAGAGTGAGTTTATTCGGAAGCTTTATCAAGATGGTGAATCCAAGAAGTTGACAGTTTTAGGCAAGGAAAAGTTGACCAATCATTTTTACATATTGAAGAATGGTCAATCTTCGGCGCTCGCATTTTACAATGGCAAAGAAAAATCTTTGCAACGTGTTGATAAGGTGTATGCTTATGGCATTAAGCCTAAGAATGCGGAGCAAGCCTTTGCGATGCATGCCATATTGAATCCAGATGTGAAGTTGGTCACCATTAGTGGAGTAGCGGGAACCGGAAAGACCTTGTTGGCCTTGGCGGGTTCACTGGAATTAAAGAACACTTACGATCAATTGTTTTTGGCTCGTCCAATAGTACCGTTGTCCAATAAAGAAATTGGTTTTTTACCGGGGGATGCAGAAGAGAAGGTGAATCCTTATATGCAGCCACTTTGGGATAATTTGAATTTCATCAAAAATCAATTTGGGGAGAATGAGAAGAAGCGCAAAGCGATTGATGAAATGCAGGCTGCGGGGAAGATTACAATTTGTCCTTTGGCGTTTATTCGCGGACGGAGTTTATCGAATTGTATAATGATTGTGGATGAAGCCCAGAATTTAACTCCACATGAGGTGAAGACGATTATCACGCGTGCTGGCGAAAACACGAAGATTATTCTTACTGGAGACGTTCGACAGATTGATACTCCCTATTTGGATGAGCAATCGAATGGGCTTTCGTTCGTCATAGAGCGGTTGAAAGGTCAAGATTTGTATTGTCATGTGACGTTGGAGAAAGGGGAGCGAAGTGAATTGGCCAATCTCGCCAACGAAATGCTCTAAAACAGGACGCTCGCTGCGCTCGCTACGGGACGCGCGGCCTTCGGCCTTGCTACGGGGCGGGTGCTGCGCACCCTTGGGGACGTCCCGCATGTGCGGGACTACGGGTGAGGGTTGGGGGATTGGGCGCTGCGCGCCCTGGGGGACGGGTGCTGCGCGCCTGAAGAGGTTAGATATTTTTTTTCATCCATAGAACGTCGTGCCACTGGTTAAATTTAAAGCCGACGTCTTTAAAAATCGCGAACGATTCAAAGCCGAATTTTCGGTGGAATTGTTCGCTTTTTTCATTGGGCATGGTGATCACGGCGTAGGCTTGACGGAGATCCATCTTTTTCAATTCAGCAAATAACACTTCGTAAAGCCGAGTGGCCATGCCGGTCTTTTGATAGTTCGTATCGATATACACCGAGGTTTCGACGTTGAACCGATATGCGGCGCGTTCGCGATAGGATGATGCGTAAGCGTAGCCTATTACATTCTCTCCGTCACAAGCAACGAACCAAGGGTATTTTTGGGTGTAGTCGTAAATACGTTGCTGCATGGCTTCGATGGATGGAAGTTCCAATTCGAAGGAGACAGAAGATTCTAAAACATAAGGAGCATAGATGCGCAGGATGGCCTCCGCGTCTGTGCTCCTTACATTTCTGATGGTCAAATTCATCGTCTTACTACTTTCTCAATATGACGCTGTCCGTCTGCTGTGTGCACATCAATGATGTAAGTGCCCATGGCTTTTGGAAGCGTGATTTGAGTGCGGATAGTATTGATTTGACGTGTTTCAATGAGTTGACCACTGATGGTATAAATACTCACGGTTTTCACCATGGATTTTCCACCATTGATATTGAGTTGTCCGCTGGTGTTTGGATTTGGACCAACGGAGAATTGGCTTTCCCAATCAGAGATGCCGGTGAGTACTGTGTTGGTTTCTACAGAAGCTACCTGAACGGGAGTGGGACCTTGTTCCCAATACATGGTTTCAAAGGCGTTGATGACAGGATCATCAATTGCAAATATTTCTTCGGTCCATCTTGGAGGAATACTCTGATACCAAAGACGAGCTGTAACAGTGAAATTGCCGCTTACGCCTGATACAGGAATGTGGAATCGAATATCATCGGTTCCGGTTCCTTCTACGCCGCCGATGTGATTGAAGTTGGGATCTGTTTCAGCTCCGCCTGCAATAGTCGTTGTGTCGTAAGCACTGTGAAATACGCTAAATCCGAGCGGTACGAGGCGATTGTCTTTGAGGGATGAGTTGGCACGTTCGAGTACGGTCGTCGGATTGCCATTCACATCTCCCATAATCATTTCATAAATCTGCACTTGATCTTGATCATTAATCAAATCCCAATGTGGCTCGTATGGCAAATCATTGCCCGCCACTTCATAGGGTTGTGATGGGTCAGGTCGACCGCTGTGGAAGATGGTGTTGCCTTCATCATCGGTCATCATGAATTCGACATATGCACGACGAGCTGGATAGCCTGATGGAAGTTTATGTCCGACAAGGTTGGTAATACGCAGTGTGTAGCGCGCGGTATCACCATCCACTTCGCCGGGAAGAATTTCTACGGTGGCCGTTTCGTTCTGTAATTGGTTAATTGTACGGTCAATGGCTTGGTTGAAGTGCTCTGGTTCGGCCGTTGCACCTATGATATCCGCATTGTTTTTAAGAATGTTGAGCATGAACGAATTTCCACCTACAAACCAGTGTTGCCCATAAGGTTCGCGACCGGGAAGGAAAGCATATCCTGAAGCGATCACAATCGGTTCTTGCAGACGAGGCATGTGACAACCTTGACATTCTTTTTGCAAGCTTTCATTCATGTTGTATGACGAGTTCAACCACTCGTGATAAGTTGCTTGTTCCGTGAAAATGTTACCAGTAGGATTACCTTCAAGATCGGCGGTATGAGTTTGCAAGGTGTGACAGCCGGCGCATGATTCCGATTTGCTGAATTTGTGATCGCCCACTGGTGTGTAGCCAACAAAAGACGTCATAGCAGCTTCAAAGATGGGAAAGCTCAATTCTTGAGAAACATAAGGTCCCCAGATGGTGTCTGTATGGAAGTGGAGAATACCACTAAAGTCTTGTCCAATTTGATCTACACGTTGTTGATGGCATGCGCCACAGTTTACACCGTCACGGGCAATAGAGTCTGCGTCGAGCATTTCCATGGTGTAGTCTTCTTCACCCATCATGAGGTGGGTGTATTTTCCGGCTGGAGCGTGACAACGTGTACAAACATTTACGAGTTCACTTTCATGGCCAGGGTTCACATGAATTTCGTGGGCTACTTTGGCTCTCCAAAAAGGATCTTTTGCACTATTCGCCATGATGGAACCGCGCCAGTTTTCGGCAGGAGAAACTTGTTCCCCTTCAGCGGTGAGATTTGCTGTTCCAACAGGATCAATACCATGGCAACCGGCACATTTGCCACTACCTACGAAATAGCCATTGTCACCAACAGGCAAACCAGTAACTGACATCATCATTTTCAAGGTTTCTTCTTGAGAATGGTAAGGCATTGGTTTGTTGTGATGCGAATACGCAGCAGAAAGGCCAATAACCACAATTGCAGCTCCGGCAAAAAGGGAAAGCTTCGGAAAGCGAGTAAATAAATGTTTCATCATGAAAGGTTGCAGGTTGGTGTTCTACGGAGATAGAGTACCTCACCAAATATACAGTCAAAGAATGAAAACACCTACCAAATCTCTATTTCTTCTATGACCACTGAGCCAAAATGGTCGTTGAGCAATTGTTTAAGTCTGGTTTTAGAATGACTGAGTTCTTCTTTGACGACACCACTTTCCATTTTCAGGATCAAAGTTTTGTCACGCAATTTGACCTCGCGGGTTCGCTTCGAAATAACGGATCCGACTATTTGGTGATAAACATTGACGATTTCAAGTTGATCGTATTTTTTATCCAAACCTGAATTGACCAGCATCTGGCGGATCACATCTTTTATGGGTAAGTCGTTATTCTTGCGGGCCATGAGGCATCAAAGCTAGGTTGTTTTTGGAAAGAATTAGGCCTGGTCCACAGAAATAACCTGAAATGCTGATTTCAGCTTGGTCAATATTTCCGGAATACGGTGGGGATGCGTATCGGTAATGAAAATTTGTCCCGGGTGATGTTGGATGAGCCAGTTCAATAGATTGGAAACACGCGATTCATCCACTTTGTCGTAAAGGTCGTCCAATAAGAGGATTGGCGTTGTTTCGTTGTGTTGTCGTAGGATGAGGTATTGAGCAAGTTTTAGCGAAATCAGAAATGATTTTTGTTGTCCTTGTGATGCAAATTTTTTCAATGGGAAGCCATTCATGATGAAGTCGAGATCATCCTTGTGCGGTCCATTATTGGTTCGTTCGAGTATGCGATCACGATCGATATTTCTCAATAAGAGATCTTCAAAACGTTGATTATCGAGGTCGTTGTCAAAAAGGAGTGTCACCTCTTCTTTGCCTCCAGAAATGGCTTTGTACACATCGTTGAATATTGGACTAAATTCTTCAATGAATTTTTTCCTTTCTTCATGAATTGCTTCACCATGGAACACGAGTCGCATATTCCAAGGCTCTATCATTTCGGCGTTGTAGCCGCCATTTTTTCCCCATTGTTTTAATAGGTTGTTTCGTTGAAGCAGCGCTTGATTGTATTGTACAAGATGATCGAGATATGGATGAGCATACTGAGAAATCGTAGAATCAATGAATTTTCTGCGAACCTCACTGCCGTCGAGGATGAGTTCGATGTCGTAGGGAGTGATGATTACGGCTGGAAGCAAACCGATATGCGCTGACAGGCGATCGTATTCTTTATGATTGCGTTTGAAAATTTTCTTTTGTGCTTTCCGAATGGCGCAATGGATATTTTCTGGTTGATCGAGACGTAAAAATTCTCCGGAGATCGATCCTTGTTCAAAACCATTTTTAATGTTTTGAGAGTCGATGGAGTTGAAATATGATTTGCAAAATGCGAGATAATAAATAGCGTCAAGGATATTGGTTTTTCCTAGGCCATTATCGCCAAGTATGCATATAATGGAAGAGTTGAACTCAAGGTTCAACTCTTCATAATTTTTAAAACAATATAGACTGAGGCGCTTGAGCGCAAGTTCGTTATTCAAAAGTCCATCCTCCGAATGATCCAAAGTCATAGCTATTTGCTCCGTATTTGTCTTTGCGGTGCGAACGTACGACTTCTTTGTAAAGTTTGTCTAATTCTTCAATCGGATCTTCATCGTGTTCGAGTACCATGGTATTTGATGATTCCCAGAAGAAGTCTGGCCACAACTGACCATTGTCTGGGAATACGAATACGGTACCTCTTGGATCCGGTTCGCGTTTGCGCTTATAGGTGACATAACACACTTCATAGGGTTTGCCTTTGATGGTTACTTTTTTCACCATAATCACATCCACGGTGTCTACTTTTCCCTTGTTGTCGTATTTGCTTTCGTATTTTTTCTCGCAATAGAATGTGATCAAACTGTCGCGCGTTAACCGAGTAGGAATGAGATTTTGTTTTTCCTCCTCTTGGAGCATTTTCACTAGTTTGATTACGCTTTCTTTATCTTCAGAAATGTATTGAATGGTGGTGTCAGGAACGGCAATGTCATGCTGTAAATTGAATTGAATATAGTCGGTAAGCAGTGCGCGTTTTTTTGATTTATAGATTTTATCAAAGAGCGCTTTTACTTCAGGTTTGTCTTTGTAGGGCAGAAGCAATCTGCAAAAATTCATGAGCGAGACGGTGCTAAACGAATAGCCTTTTTCATCAGAAGCATTGACACGTTTCAATTCATTTTTGGCTTCGAGCAGAATAAGATCATATTGTTTTTCATATACATTTTTCTTCACAAAACTGCTATCCACGAGCATGGCCAAAAGCGAGTAGGTCGAAGGTTTCATTTCTTCCAATGAAACGAGGGAGAGTGCTTCGGGGAAGAGCATGGTGGCCAATTCGAGTGAGTCGCGCATAGAAGAAAGCGGATTCATATAACTTCCTTTTGGTCCAATGGGTGGTTCATCCATGATCAATTTTTTGAAGAGTAAGGTTGACTCTTTGGTGTCCATCCATCCGAGGTTTTTGAGCACCAAATTTTGAATATTGGCGCTGTCCGAATTCGCGTAATACTCGGCAGTAAGAAATTCCATATTCGTTTTAGAACTATCGCGCCACAATTCTTCCAAGAGTATTAATTTCAGTTCATCTTTATCTTTTTCCTCTTCTGTTTTCGGAAGATTTTTAAGCATTTGACGAATGGCAGGAGCGTTTTCTTCACTGAGCCATATTTCATTCATCATCAGGAGCGCATTTTTTTGAGTGGTACTATCTGCGCTGGCCACATCTTCTAGAAAATATCTTCCACCATTGTCAAATACACTTCGCGCAAAAATGGTGTCGGTTGGAACGAATGAACTGAAGCCTCTTTTGATAAATTCACTTTTGCCGAGCAGGGTGTCTACACTGGTGCTCAGCTCGTAATACGTGTTATTATGAATTTGCACGAGATAGTGCAATGCGCGCGTCGAAGCCGTATCGGTGGCCATGTATTCGCGTTTAAAACCAGTAGGCGTGTTCACTACTTCTCCTTCCCAAAGTTTCAGGTCTCCGTATTCTGAAAAATCATCGCGTACTTTTTCGAAAAACGAAGTGGAATCCTTTAGTTGGTAGAATTTGTTGTAGCGCTTCATGCGCACCAAAATGCTTTCAGGCGCAAATGGAGGGAAAATGCGAATGCGTTCAGATACATCTTCTGCTTCGTTGATATCATCATCCGAGTCCCAGTTGAAGCCGTAGTCGGTATCCTTTTGTTCATCATTCAAATCAAATGGAATGTCCATTTTGAAATGAAGAAGCGTATCGGTGTAGTTATAGAATTTGGTGTATTGCGATTGATCTATATTGATCGAATTGAAATAGTTGTATGCTAAAGTTGAATCTTTGGTGGTTACAAAGAAGGCATAGCGATTCAAGTTTTGAGGAATGAAAAGGCCGTAGCTGATTTCATCTTGCTTTGATTTGTATTTGCCAATAATGGATTCATAGCCATCAATTCGAACGGGGTAGGAGTGAATTTTTTCCAATTTGAAATCTTCGATGTAGGCATCTTCGATGGTTTCGGCGAGGTACGAATCTTCATCTAAGAAACTCGGTTCGCCAACGGTATACCGATAACCTACGTAATAGGCATCGGTCGTTTTATCATAACTGGTAATTTCCAGATTGCTCATTTTATCGTATTTGTCTTCCGATATATAAGTGGTCAGATCGCCCGGCACAGTTAATTGGAGGGATTTGTCGCGTGACACGAAATTGTGCATTGCGTTGATCTTTTTATCGTAGTTGATCGTAAATGAATTGAAGAATTCATCGCCATACCCTTTGGATACTTTGTCGTTAGAAGCGGTGAGTTTGAGGATGAAAATTTCTTCGGGAGCAACAATAACACGGCGGCGTTGGAAGTCTCCGCGGCGTGTTTTGCTAAGGATATCGAAAGCAGGGAATCCTTGAACCGTTATTTTTTTGGAAGAAATAATGTCTCCGGGGACAGCTTCATAGAGGATGCTATCTATGGATGAGAGAATAAAGTCTTGACTTTTCTTCGTGAATCCGGAATACGTTTTCATGCGATAGACCATGAAATTGGCGCCATTGGGTATATCCATCGCGAGCCAAGCCTGATCATCGAGGTTGGTGGAAAGCGGGTATACTGTAGTCGGCGTTTTGAATTTAAGAATTTCGTCTTTCGAAGTAAAGTCGGTGTAAGATCTTTTGTAGACTACTTTGTCGAGTTTAGCGCGGCGTTTTGCATCGCGAGTTCCTTTGTCGATCGGTTCAACGGTGTATCCCATGCTGCGCAGCATTTCTACTACACCTTGTTTTCCGGGAATGTGCGCGCAGCCCATTCCGGCGAAGATGGTTTGTCCGGCCTTAATGACCGAGTCGATGGTGTGAACGAAAACTTTGTTTCTTTCAACAAGAATGTATTTATTGAAAGAAGGACTATTGAATGCCCAAGAGATGCTATCTACCAAGTCGAGGTCTTGGCGGCGATAGGCCGGCTCGATTTGACCTTGCAATTCGCGAAGATCTTTGCGGTCTTCGTTGTCATAGCTTTTGTTGATTTTCTCATTGCGTTCTTCTTTGCGGGCCAATTTCCCATAGTCGGTGGTTTGTTGGTAGGTTTCCAGACCGATGGTTTTCTTTCCCATTTTTTTACCTGTTTGATAGATGTACATATCAAGCCAGGTGTTTTCTTCGAATTCAGCACTTTCGCCATATTCATCGAAGCGGGTGAGCATATAATTGAGAAGCGGAGGTTCAAAGGCCAAAACACCCATCACATTTTCTTGAATTTTTTGATCGAGTTTGAAATAGTTGAGCAATGGATTTGCGCCTGAATTCCCATAGTAGCCCATTTCGCCATCAAAATCTCCTCCGTAATCAGAGTAGCGTCCAAAACCGTTTCGATCGAACATGGATTGAAGCCAAGCTTCTGGTTCTAGCTCTAGCGCCACAATATCGACGCTTTGAATAGCATCATAGAACGGATCACCCAGTTGGAATACCACTTTACCACTGACGTGCATGGTTCCGTATAAATAGCACGGTTTTTCCATACCCGGTCCGGTGACTTCCCAGAGGAGGCTTTGATATTTTTTCTGAGAAAAGGAATTGAAGGAAAGCGCTACCAGAATAAGTAAGGAAGCTAAAGAACGTAAATTCGTCATGTATATATAAAGAGTTGAGTGGCTAAGGTATGAAAAAGAACTAGAACGAGAACTAGAACGAGAACTAGAACCAGAACGAGAACTAGAACGAGCGGGAGAACTAGAATTGGGAGAGAAGAGGAAGGAGGAGTGGGGGGAAGTACGCATGTGGTGGGATTTTTCAGTTGAAAATCAATATTTTAAGATTGTATTAGGACATTTGGGTTTTCCTGTTATTTTTGCATCCTCAATTTTTGACCTATGTCTAAACAAAAAACCGACGATACTATTGTAAACGTTGAAGAAGTTTACGGAAAAGCAGAATCTTTTTTTGAAAAGAATCGCAAGTCTATATACATCGGTGGTGGGGCTATTGTAGCTGCTATCGCTGGTTTCTTGATTTATCAATTTGCATTTAAAGCTCCCAAAGAGATGGAAGCAAAGAATGCTATTTTCAAAGCCATTCAATATCAAGAGCTCGACTCTGCTTCATTGGCTTTGAATGGTGGCGATGATTTCATGGGCTTCGAAGAAGCAGCGGCTAAATATGATGGCACCAAGGCAGGTATGCAAGCGCATTACTGGTGTGGGGTGAACTACCGCGACATGGGTGAGTTTGAAAAAGCGATTGAGCATTTCAAGAAGGCTGATTTTGATGATGAAGCCATCGGCGTGATCGCATTGGGAAATATTGGCGATTGCTATGTTCAATTGGGTAACATGGAGGAAGCAGCTTCTTACTTGACGAAAGCTGCAAAGCGCGCCTCATCAAGCGATAGCCGCAATTTCAATGCACCAATTTATTTGCTCAAAGCAGCTAAGGTGAACATGGAATTGAACCAAATGGATAAAGCCAAATCACTTCTTGAAGAAGTAAAAGATAACTACGACAACAAATCTCAGGAATGGGCTGAAGCTACTCGTCTTTTGGCGATGTTGAAAGCTCGCGAACTCTAAGATGTCTAGCAAAAATTTATCGAATTACGATCGATCTCAACTTCCCGATGTGCAGACCATGCGCATCGGGATTGTTGTTTCTGAATGGAACAATGACATTACCGACAACCTCCTTCGCGGTGCGATAGAGACGTTGACTGAATGTGGAGCGTCACTCGATCATCTCAAAATAATCTATGTGCCCGGAAGTTTTGAGCTGCCTTCGGGAGCCCAAATGCTTTTGGAAAATACATCTGTCGAAGCGGTCATTACCTTGGG
Source organism: Flavobacteriales bacterium (assembly GCA_049318685.1). Lineage (GTDB taxonomy): Bacteria > Bacteroidota > Bacteroidia > Flavobacteriales_D > Sanyastnellaceae > JAIXWP01. Next base: position 11,986 of record JBMOFW010000011.1, on the reverse strand, counting down.
GTGTGTCATTCGTGGAGAAACGCCACACTTCGATTTCGTTTGTCAAACGTGCGCAGATGGCATCAAGGATGTAGCGTTGAAATATAAGAAGCCTGTCATTTTCGGTGTACTCACCGACAACACACTCGAACAGAGCCGTGCACGTAGCGGTGGAAATTTGGGAAATAAAGGTGTGGAAGCAGCGGTAACTGCGATTAAGATGATTGCCTTACAACGTCAGTTGGAGGGATTCTAATCAGACGTTGATCATTTTTTCTTCAAGCAATTCTTCTTTACCCTTTTTAGTGAGGGTGTAACCAACGCCACTTTTGTTAAGAATATACCCATTGAGATAGAGATTCGCAATGCGTTCGCCCAACTGTGCGGTGTGATTATCTCGAGAATCTTCGTGCTCAATACGCGTCCAATAGTTCGCTTCAAGTTGAGCTAATTTGATCAACTGATTCTTATTATTTTTCTTGTAAGTATAAATGATATCCAGAAGTACGTAGTCGTATTTATCAAGCATCATTCGCATAAAGAAAACAAGTATTTGATTTAGGTGTCGCGGTTTCTTGTGTAGACAAATTAACTATGAAGTTTGATATGTTTTGAAGGTGTAGTGAAAACAGTTGTTGACAACTTACACACAACGTGAACGAATCATTTTATCTTCGTCGAGTGAACGGAAAAAAAATTCTACATACAGCGGATTGGCACATTGGCAAACGACTTCAGGAGTTTGTTCGGTTGGAAGAACAACGCGAAGTACTGTTTGAAGTCATTGATGTTGCGACACAAGAGCACGTGGACGTGGTTATTGTCGCTGGAGATTTGTTTGATGTTTTTCATCCTTCACATGAATCGCAAGAATTATTTTATCAAGTTCTCTTTCGCTTGAGTGATCATGGAAAGCGTCCGGTGATTTGTATTGCAGGCAATCATGATAGTCATAGTTTGATTGAAGCTCCGCTTCCTTTGTCGCGCGAGTTGGGGATTTTACTTCTCGGTGCCAATCACACCGCGTTGCCTGAAATGACCAACGCTGCGGGTGTTCGCATATGCATACCTGAGAATGGAATCGTTCAATTGCATTTTCCTGACGGCGATGAAATGAATGTATTGGTAGCGCCTTATGCGAATGAGCAATTGCTTCGCACGTATCTTGGAGAAGAAAATAGAGAGGACGAATTGCGTTTGATACTTTCAACGAAATGGAAAAAGTTGGCGTCAACCTATTTTACAAAGGAATCGATCAATTTATTTGCAGGTCACTTTTTCTTTATGAAGGAAGGAAGTTCGGCAGAGGAAGAACCAGAAAGTGAGCGTTCCATTCTGCACGTCGGAGGAGCGCAAGCGTTGTTTACAGATGAGCTTCCTGATGGGCTGCACTACGCCGCATTGGGGCATTTGCATCGCTATCAGATTATTGACAATAGGCGATTTCCTGTCGTGTATTCGAGCAGTCCACTTTGTTATAGTTTTAGTGAGGCTGGTCAAGAAAAGTGCGTAGTGATCATTGAAGTGAATGCTTCGTTGACATCAACTATGCGACCAGTGTCTTTGCAATCTGGATTTGCATTGGAACGGGTGAAGTTTGAATCTTTGTCGGATTGTATCGATTGGCTTGAGGCTCACCAAGACTGTTATGTGGAGTTGACATTTATTACTGATGAGGGTTTAGATGTGGCTTCAAGGAAAGCGATTATGGGAGCACATCCGCGAATTGTACATCTCATTCCACAATTGCGCTCGGCCCGCGAAGAGCAGAGCAATCAACTAGAGGCTGAGGATTTGCAAGCGGACATTCGCACCTTGTTTCAAAAATATTATTTCAGTCAGAAAGGTCTAGAACCGAATGAAGAGTTGTTGGGATTGTTTCGAGAAGTGCTCGGTGAAGGAGGTGAGTCATGATTCCTATTCGATTGATTTTAGAAGGTATTTATTCGTATAAAGAAAAACAAGAGATCGATTTTCGTCAATTGACGGAGGCGGGCTTGTTTGGTATTTTCGGTGCAGTGGGCAGTGGGAAGTCCAGTATTTTGGAAGCTATTATCATTGCCTTGTTTGGCGATCCGGAGCGGCTTTCACCGAAAGGCGAAAGAGGCAGTTTGATCAATTTGCAAAGTCAGCGGCTGTATATTGAATTCGAATTCTCAGTCGGAACGGGAGAAAATTCGCGGTATTTATCGCGGTATGAACTCAAACGAAACAAGAAAGACTTTCAAAGCGTGGGCACTCCCGAACGAACATTCTATCGTTTTGAAGATGGACAATGGGGGGCACTTTCGATTTCTGATGCATCGGAGATATTGGGGATGAAGGCCGAAGATTTCAAGCGCACGATTATTATTCCACAAGGTAAGTTCAAAGAATTTGTTGAGCTGAAGGACAAAGATCGCACAGCGATGTTGAGTGATTTATTTCATTTGGATCGGTTTGATTTAACCGGACCGGTGAAAACGTTATTGGATAAAAATCACGATGATGTGTTGCGATTGGAAACGCACATCGCCACGATTGGCGATGTTTCACCAGAACGAAAAACGCAACTGGAAAAAGATATTGAAGATCAGGCGAAAGCGATTCATGAGCATCAGGAAGGCATGGTGCTAGTGGAGAAGGAATTGGCGCAATTGAACGCGTTGAAAACGTTTCATGAGGAGTGGATTGATGTGAACGGAAAGTTGCAAGCGTTGGAAAAGCAACGACCGCAAATAGAAGAGCGGAGAGCGCGATTGAATCAATATCGCCGCGCTGTTGAATTTTTTAAAGTCGATTTGGAGCGTTTGGACGTGTTGGATAAACGGTTGACGGAAGTCCATAAAAAGATAAAGGACCTGGAGGAAGGAACGGAGCAAAGAACCATCACCGAATCGGATTTAAAGACCAATCGTGATAAATGGTTTGAAGAAGTTTCTAAGAAAGATGAGAAGCAGCGCCGCGTTGATCTTCTTCAGAAGTTGATTGATATGAAGCGTGATCAACAAAAATTGGATACAGTAAAAGCAGATTTAGAGGAAGAGCAAAAGCGACTTCAAGCGTTGGAGAAGACGTTGAATGATGGTCAAGAATTACTTTCATCCAAAATGGAAGCGCTTAAAAGTGTTGAAGGGCAATTACCCGATTCTGCGACATTGCTGCGCTGGGGAGCTGTATTGGCTGAATGGAAATCGTTGAATCAGCAATTGGCTCAGCACGAGTCGAGGTGGAGTGACTTGAATAAAAAGCAGCGGGAAATACAAAAAGAGATTGAAGAAATTGATGGCCGTTGGTTGGAAGTAGAGTTTCCCGAATATCATTTGGTGCGCCAGCGCTTGGAGAATGCTTTGTTGGCAGTGGATGCTCGTCGTGAGCAAGAAAAATTACGATTGGGCTTATCCGCATTCGCAGCACATGTTGTTCCAGGAGAGCCTTGCCCATTGTGCGGTGCCACAGATCATCCCGAAATAGTGCATATTTCTGACCAAGGCGTTTTACTGCAGATACAGCAGGAAGAATCGGTATTGAAAGAAACTTGGCAACGATTCACGAAAGATGAATTAATGCGTTCCTCCAAAGTTGAGGAGTTGGCTAATGGTACTAAGGAGTTACAAAAGCTTTCTGACCAAATCACAGAAATCAAGGATTGCATAGAAAAAATTATCCGTTCGACTGAAGAAAAAGGATGGAAGACAGTTGCTGATTTGGACATGCAATTGGAAGAGTGGAAAAAGCTTGCTTTGGATCGTGAACAGTTGAACAAAGCCATTGGTGATTTGCGGCTGCAGAAAGAAAAAGCGGAGAGCGAATTGAATCAGCATAAAGAGCAATCGCGTGAAAAGGAAAATGCCTTGTCATTATTGAACGCTCGGGTTGGGCAATTGCTCCAAGAAATTGAATTGGAGAAAGACAGATGGTGGGAGAAATATTTGGAGACGGATGTTGATCAAATTTCATCTGATCAAGAGAAAGTAAAAGCATATTTGGCCGGTTTGAATGCCAAGTACGAAGAAGCGCAACGTGCTTTTGAGACATTTCAAAAAGAAAAGGTATCGATGGAGACCACGCTCCAACAACTTCGTGAAGAGCGCTTTCAGAATACCGAGGAATTGAAAAAAGTTCAGGATTCATTTCAGCAGAAGTTGACTGAATCTTCATTTCAGCATATAGAAGAGATTCGGACGTTGCTGTTGTCAGGGATTGATTCGCAGCGCGAGGCCGGAGAAATTGAGGCCTTCGAAAGAGAGTTTGTCGTGATTGCCGGTAAGCACGATGAATTGACGTTGAAATTGGGTAATGCTCCTTTTGTTGCGGAGCACTACGCCACATTGCAAGAAACCCTGATTCAAGCAAAGGAGCAGGGCGATATGTTGAAAGAAGCGATGGGCGCCTTGAATGGGCAGCTCAAGCACTTGGAAGATCAAGCGAAATTGAAGGATGAATTGTCAGAGACTTATCGGAAAGCCGTAGATCGCCGTTCCTTGTTGAAGGAGTTGGATGGATTATTTAAAGGCAAGGGCTTTGTGAGTTATATCTCGAATTTTTATCTGCGTGATTTGTGCGCAGCGGCCAATAAACGTTTTACCAAATTGACCCGCAATCAACTAAGTCTTGAGGTGGATGAAGACAACGTGTTTTATGTGAAAGATTATCTGAATGAAGGTCGATTGCGCTTATTGAAGACCTTGTCAGGAGGACAGACGTTTCAAGCGTCGTTGTGCCTTGCCTTGGCCTTGGCGGAGCGTGTGAAGGTCTTGAACCAGAGTGAAAAGTCATTTTTCTTTTTAGATGAAGGCTTTGGTTCACTGGATAAAGACGCGTTAGCAGTGGTATTGGATACCCTTAAAACACTTCGACGCGAGAATAGAATCGTTGGAATCATTTCTCACGTCGAAGAATTGCAGCAAGAGATGGATTTATCTCTGCGTGTAGTATTAGATAAAGAAAAAGGAAGCCACGTATTTATTCAATAATGACACACTTATTGATACGCTGTCCATCTTGGGTGATAGCGATGAAATACATTCCCGCGTTCCACGATGACACATCCAGTTGACGCGATGGTGGGATTATTCCGTTAAACATTTTCTGTCCTTGCGCATTGTACACTTCCATTGTAGCATTGCTTTTCACATCGCCTTGCAAGGTGATAACATCTGATGCCGGATTCGGATATACATTGAGATCGATGGCGCTCTGTTCTTCCACAAATGTGTAAATGTCAGCAACTAGTGTTTGGGTCACAATTCCACCGGCTGTGTTGATTTGCAAAACAGGTACTTTATAAAGAGGTGAGAGCCATTTGTATTCCACTGTTAATGGACGATCGATTGCGAAACCGTTTGAGATAAAATTGATGTACACCGAATCGTTGGTTTGAATTTCTGTACGGACACGGAGTACATCAAAGCTTTGTCCCCAGATATTGATGGTTCCCCATCCATCAACCACATTGCTTCTTGATTGTTGGAGGCGGTATGTAAATGTTTCGGGAACTTGGAAAAGGATTTCCGAATCACTGGCGCTTGCATCCTCGTAGTTTAAAGGCAGTTCATAAATCACATCGACAGGATCCGCTTGAGCGCCGAGGGGAATTCCAGATATCGTGGCGCCCAAGCCCGTGATGGCATACCGGTCTGAACGGTTTTGATAATAGAAATAGGCATCTTCAACTGTAAATGTTGCACCTACGGAAAATTGATCTACTCCGATGGCGAAATCAGAATTGTGATCTGCGTCGAATGGATTGTTGAACAAGAATTGATAAGTAAAAGGCGTAGAAGCGACATCCAAGCAATTTGTCGTTGTTTCTTGATTAAGCGGTTGGAGTATGTCGAAATCAAAATTCCAAACAGCATCAGGCCCGGCTATTTCGAGATCTACATCGGTAAGCAGTGTGGCATTTTCTTGAATCAAAACATCATTGGCATCCGGCAAATTGGCGCTAACAATTTCGACTTGAGCACACATTGGAACAGAAACTAATATACCTAGCAGAGCATATAGGATTTTCATTTGGAGTTGGTTTCTGCGAATATATCACATTAGTCGCAGTGCTCCAAAATCGAAGTGTCTGAGAAACCAGGATCACAAAATTCAAATGGTGAAGTGTATTCGCTGTATTTCAAGGCGATTAAATTTCCTGTATTTGGGATTTGTCCGGGGTTGGTATTCACTATTGGAATACCGGTAATACCTGCTACCGAACGTGAAGAGAAAAGACCAAGTCCGTTGGAGATGTTCGTGTATGTTGGACGTTCTTGCACAATGCCAGTAACCGGAGAATTTACTTGGTAGTAGGTATAAAGCTCTTCACCACCTACGTTGATCAATAAATCAAAGGTTTCTGTTGCCGCTTCAGGCAGCGCGTCGGGATTGTATTTGCCAATTTCATAAGTGTATTCGTCCCCATCATTGAGTTGATTGGCGAAAAAGGCGAAGAAAGATTCTCCGGAAATATCAATTGGAATGCGTCCGCTGGTGTTTTTGTTGTCAAGCGTATAAGAACCGACTAGGTAGTCAAATGACTTGTCGGTAGAAGAAACCAAGGTAGTGTGGGTAGCATCTGTCCATTGGTTTTCGGTGTAGTAGCAGCGGAGGATCACTTCATAGAAGGGCGCGTTGTCGTCGGGATTGAATTGAAGAGCAGCAGTTTTCCAATTGAAGCTAAAGTCGGTTACTTTTTCCGCGAGTCGGATCGTTGAGCCTTGATCTTGGTAAAGTCCAAAGAAGGCAATGTTGTTTTGCGGTACGATTTCGGTGGTGGCGTATACATCTGTTCTGTTGTAGAAGTCGATAATAATTTTATACGTCGCGTCTTGATCGAGTTCGCTTCCTTTTACGAAGTAGTAGACAGTTTGTAATGGTCCATAGAATACTCCGTTGATGCTTTTGTTGCTGATTTCTTTTTCTAGGAGGGGGAATTCCGCCACTACTTCGCCGGCGACAATTTCTTGGACTTTAAGTTCTTTGAATTCCGACCAATCGTATTCGGAGCTATCTCTTACGAGGGCGTATTCGAGGTTATTTCCTTCACCGATGAATGTTTTATTGATTTTCACCCATTGGGTATCCGCGATAGGGTCGAGTAGACCGTACACCACGGTAGTGCTTTTATAGGGGGCGTTGAGTTCTACATCGGTAGAGCACGCAGCGAGAATGATCGCTATTGACAGGATAGAAAGGAAATATTTCATAACAATAGGAACAAAAGTAATGAAATGCGGGTGGAAATTGGGGACAAAAATCCCTCAAACCTTACCTTTCTACAGGACGCTCGCTGCGCTCGCTACGGGACGCGCGGCCTTCGGCCTTGCTACGGGACGTCCCGCATTTGCGGGACTACGGGTGTCGGGGGGGGGCTGTAGCCTGCGGCTATAGGTGCATGAACTCTTTTTTGGCGAGCAATTGCTCTTTTGATTCGCGGTGGGCGGGGTCGTCGACGCAGCAGTCTACGGGGCAAACGGCGGCGCATTGAGGCTCGTCGTGGAATCCTACGCACTCGGTGCATTTGTCGCTGACGATGAAATACACGTCCATGCTTACCGGATTATTGAGACCATCAGCATCCACTTCGGTGGATTGATTGAGTGGGGTGATAATACCGCGCAAACCCGTGCCATCCGAGTATTTCCACTCGGCTCCGCCTTCATAAATTGCGTGATTCGGACATTCTGGTTCGCAGGCACCACAGTTGATGCATTCATCGGTAATTATAATAGCCATTTCAAAATCCTCCTTTTCGTTGACAATCGTCTAATTTTGCGGCGCAAATTTAACGCATTACGCCGATAAAATGAAACAGGAATTACAACAGCGCATATCTGCCTTTGTTCAATTGGGAAAAGTCTTTCGCCTAGTAGCCGGAGAAGGCGAATGGCCAGGCTTTGAATGTGGCTTGACCAAAGAGGAATTTGATGGATACCGCCACCTGATGGAAACTCACCACCTCTCTAATGGTTGGTTTACCCCACAAAATGTGCGCAACGCTGTGAATGCGTGGGCAGATTGTATGACAGATGAGGGCTTAATGGATTTTGTAGCACCCTACGCATCTGCTATAGAGTCTGTTTCACCCAAGAAGGTGGCCATGGTATGCGCCGGCAATATTCCCATGGTGGGTTGGCATGATGTGTTGTGTACACTGCTTTGCGGTCATTCTGCACTCATTAAATTGAGCTCGGATGATGCGCAACTGATTCCGGCTGCATTGATCGTACTCGAAAAGTTTTGGCCAGAAGTGACCGAAAAATATGCCTATGCGCAAGGCAAAATGGAAAACTTTGACATGGTGATCGCTACCGGAAGCAACAATACCGGTCGATACTTCGAACATTATTTTGGAAGTTATCCGCACATCATTCGCAAGAGCCGCACAAGCGTGGCAATTTTGGATGGTACCGAGAGCAAAGAAGAACTTGCTGAATTGGGCAAAGATATTTTTGCGTATTTCGGATTGGGATGCCGCAATGTGACCAAGATCTACATGCCGGAAGGGTATGATATCAATCGGGTTTTTGAAGCCATTTATCCGTTCAATCCTATTGTCAATCACAACAAGTACGCGAACAATTACGATTACAATAAAGCGATCTGGTTGCTCAATCAAGAAGATTTGCTGGAGAATGGATTCATCCTATTCAAACAAGATGCTGGTTTGTCGAGTCCTACAGGAAGCATGTATTACGAGTATTATGCCGATGAAATGGCGCTGCGCGAAAAGTTGGCCAGTATGGAAGAACATATTCAGTGCATCGTCAGCAAAAAGGATATTCCTTTCGGTTGCGCACAGTGTCCGGGATTGACTGATTTTGCAGACAATGTGGACACGATGCAGTTTTTGTTGTCTTAAGAAAAATACATGTACAATTTATTGTACATCCAAATTCCTCCTCACTCCTGTTTACTCCCTCAAGGGGGCTTACATCATTTTCTTAATCAATACAATTTGCCCAAGATGATAATAGGCATGCTCGATCATCGCGTCAATGTTGCGTTGATAGTTGCCATATTTTTCATCGACAAATGCAGCGTTCAGCTGTTCATCTGTCATGGCCTCTACGTGTGCAGCGAACGCTTCAGCATCGTTCCAAAATTTTGAGAGAAAATGGTCCCATTGCGTTTGCTCAACGATCGGCGGAAAATCAAAACTGTATTTGTCGCGGATGTCTAGTGTTCCTCCACTGAATACTTGATTGATGCCAGCGATGTAGTAATGGATATGCTGTGCAAGCACTGCAACGGTATTGAATTCACCTTTCTTCGCAGTGACCTCCTGCCATTGACTTCCGTGGAGTTGATCATAAAAGTTGGTGTTGGCGATCCATCTTCCATTGAGGATCACTTCCCGAAAACGATGACCTAGTTGAGCAGCGTTTGTCATATCAACTTTCGGCGACCCGATATGTTATTTCAGGCCATTTGTTGAGTTGGGTAATGAGTTCGTTGGTCACGCTTACCTTGTTGTAAATATTCGAGGGCAGCGTTAATTCCGTTCCTTCAGCGTCTTTGACTTTGAATCGCACTTGTGTTTTTCCGGTGCCATTGGGCAAGGCTGCGCTGATTTCATCTACAAACGTATTGGTGATGCTGTCGAGATCTATACTGATGTGGAGGAATCGCGCGAATTTTTCACGAATCTCAAAGAGCGGTTCTATACGATTGATGCGGAATTCAAGGGCTTTTTCGGCATCCGGACCAAATTTCTTCGGCTGAATTCTTCCCACGATGAAAAGAAAACTTCCTTTCTGCAAGAGGTATTTGTATTTCAAATAATCTTCTCCAAAGAGAATGAATTCGAAGTTGGTTTCGTAGTCTTCCAAACGGAATGTGCCGAAAGGTTTGTTGCTGCTTCGGGCTACTTTCTCTTGCACCTCCGTGACCATGCCTGCGAGTTTCAATTCGCGATTTTTGTTGGTCTCCATATCGTTGAGCAAGGTCAAGCCACCATCGCTGCAGAAGCTTTTTATTTCTAAACTGTAATCGTCCATAGGATGACCACTGATAAACATGCCGACTACTTCTTTTTCACGAGAAAGTTGTGACAGCGTATCCCATGGTTCTACTACGGGCGGCGTAGGTTGCGGCATAGCGGCTTCAGCCATATCACCGAAAAGTGAAACTTGTGATGAGTTTTTCGATTCGCGATTTGAGTTGGCGTATTTCAACAAGGTCTCGATGAAGGTTTCACTTTTACCGTCCGGGGCGAAGTAGGCCGAGCGTGTGATCCCAAATCCATCGAGTGCGCCGGCCAAAGCGAGACTTTCCAAAACTTTCTTGTTTCCGGCTTTCGCATCAATGCGTTCCATGAAGTCGAATACAGTGTTGTATGGTCGCTCTTTGCGTTCGTGAACGATGCTCTCTACGGCATTTTCACCGACTCCTTTTACAGCAGCCAATCCAAAACGGATTTCTCCTTTTTTGTTGACCGCAAACAAGGCGCCCGATTCATTGACATCCGGACCTAAAACAGGAATGCCTTGTTCTTTGCATTCTTGCATGAAAAAGGTCACCTGTTTGATATCATTCATGTTGTTGCTCAATACCGAAGCCATGTATTCAGCAGGGTAGTGGGCTTTTAGATAGGCTGTTTGATACGCTACCCATGCATAACATGTCGAGTGCGACTTGTTGAATGCATAGCTCGCAAACGCTTCCCAGTCGGTCCAGATTTTTTCAAGCTTATCAGCAGGATGGCCTTTGCCCATCGCGCCGTCCATAAACTTGCCTTTCATTTTATCCAGAACTTCCTTTTGTTTTTTACCCATCGCTTTACGCAGTACGTCGGCTTCTCCTTTGGAGAATCCGGCGAGCTTTTGCGACAGCAACATCACCTGCTCTTGATATACGGTAATACCATAGGTTTCCTTGAGGTATTCTTCCATATCGGGCAAGTCATACGTGATGGCTTCTGTGCCATGTTTACGACGAATAAAGCTTGGGATATATTCCAGCGGTCCCGGACGATAGAGTGCGTTCATCGCAATCAAGTCATCAAACACCGAAGGTTTCAGTTCTTTGAGGTATTTACGCATTCCATCACTTTCGTATTGGAATATCGCTTTGGTTTCGCCGCGTTGAAAAAGTTGATAGGTCTTCTCATCATCCAATGGAATGGCGTCGATGTCGATTTCTACGCCATGTGTTTCTTTCACCATACGGATGGTGTGTTTGATGAGCGTGAGGGTTTTTAATCCCAAGAAGTCCATCTTCAACAAACCAGCACTTTCTACCACGCTGTTGTCGAATTGGGTGCACCACATATCGCTATCCTTCGCTGTAGCTACAGGCACGAAGTTGGTAATATCATCGGGAGTGATGATGACTCCGCAGGCGTGAATACCGGTGTTGCGCACTGAGCCTTCCAAGATGTTGGCCATCTTCAACACTTTTCCTTCAGCGGAATTGGTGTTGTAGATTTCGCGAAGTTGCTTGGCTTGTTGCAATTCTTCGCCACTGAGTTTGGAAGAAAGTTCTTTGTCTTCCCATTTGAAAATATCGGATAGATCGCCATCAGGCACAAGCTTCGCGATACGATCGGTATCGGGCAGGGGCAATTCGAATACGCGACCGGCATCGCGTATGGATGATTTGGCGGCCATGGTACCATACGTGATGATTTGGGCCACCATGTTTTTGCCGTATTTATTTCTCACGTAATCAATCACGAGTTCACGACCTTCATCGTCGAAGTCGATATCGATATCGGGAAGGGACACACGCTCGGGATTCAAGAAACGCTCAAAGAGGAGATTGTACTTGATCGGGTCTACGTTGGTGATACCGATGCAGTACGCGACCGCCGATCCGGCGGCTGATCCACGACCTGGCCCCACGGAAACGCCCCGATTGCGCGCTTCTTGGCAAAAATCCTGTACAATCAAAAAGTAACCGGGATAACCACTGTTTTGAATGGTAAGCAATTCGAATTCGATTCGTTCACGAATTTCATCGGAAATGTCACCGTACCGTTTTTTTGCACCTTCAAAAGTCATTCTCTCATCTTAATTGATTATTTGGAACCTTC
>JBMOFW010000010.1:0-27532 GCA_049318685.1 Flavobacteriales bacterium | reverse complement strand
CACACCAATGCCCATAGATCGCGCAGCTTCCATTCGGAGGATGTACTTCGTTGAATCCAACCAACGCATTGGTGTTTGTGAATTCGATAGACGCTCCATCTGGTACGATCTCAGCCGCATTGCATGGAGAGTCGTATGAAGGTAAATTACTCACGCCGGCTTGAAAAGTCCACGTATTGCCATTTCCTGATCCTTGATATAAATTCGTGAATTGACCGTTTTCAAAAACTTCAATGGTCAATCCACCATCTCCGTAACTATCCACAAATATGAAATTGTAATACTCCTCAGTGGTCAGACAGAAAGGTCCTTCGGTAATAACTGAATTACTTTCGTAGCCTTCAGGACTATTGGCAGACTCAGTGCCTGCACATCCCACATTGAGATTTGCGCCCTCGGCTATGACGTTTTCTCCACAATCGCTTCCAAACGGCACCAACTGCCAGTAATTTTCATATCCCCAAGCATCGGTATGAAATACAAAAAAAACTTCGACTTCATCTTGATTACATTGAGCGATAGACGAGAAAGCAATAAAAAAAGAAAACAAAAAAGGTAAAATTCGCTTCATGATTTTTGGTTACTGGTTTGCACAAATATAAGTACTCCGATCTGGTTCGTTGCACATTTGACATTTATCACGACCTTTGCCGAAATTTTTTTAGAATGCGCATACCTGCTGGTAAAATCGTTGATCTTCCTGTTTACGACTCCAATAATGTGATTTATATGCTCGGCGACGAGCGATACAACATTGCTTTACCAAAACGCGATGTGCCTGGAAAGGAGCTCGAACCTGGCGAAACAGTGACTGTCTTCACCTTTTTCAACGAGGAGCGCGAATTGGAAGCAACCACTCGAATGCCACTACTCCAAGTGGGCGAAGTGGGCAGCTTCAAAGTAAAAAATGTAAATAATCTGGGAGGATTCATCGATATCGGCACCAAACGCGATATGCTCATCCCGGCGCGCGAACAACGCGAACCGCTCGAAGAAGGCCGCATGGTGCTTGTCATTTTACAAGTGGACGAAGTCAATCAACGCTTATTTGCGTCAACCCGCATTGCGTCTCACATGAGAAACCTCGGCATCACCTATCAAAGAGGAGATGAGGTGGATTTGATTATTGCAGAAAAAATAGAAATCGGCAATCGTGTCATCATCAATGGTAAACACATTGGGGTGATGTTTCGTCAAGAAATGCTCAAGCCTGTGCGCGAAGGCGAAAAGATGAAAGGCTATATCCGTAAAATTGAAGGCAAAGACATCACCGTCAGTATGTCGAAAGAAGGTGAAGCATTGCTCACCGATGCGAAGAAAAATTTGATGGAATTTTTGGTCAACAACAATGGATACATTCGCTTGAATGATGATAGTGACCCAGAGGAAATTAAAAAACGCTTGCGCATGTCGAAAGGCACATTCAAAAAGGCTGTAGGGATGTTGTACAAAGAACAAAAAGTGATTATTACCAAATTCGGCATCAAACTCAATAAAGAAGAAACCGGCCTTCAAACGGTGAATCCAAAGGAAGCACCTAAGTTTTCTAAGCGAAACAAAAAAGATTAGTGTTAGCACCTTTGGTGATAAAATAGATTTTTGTCCTGTGAGTTATTGCTTGAGGATTAGCAAATTCGCATCACTACATCGTTTATCGCGTCACTATGAATCTGACCTTGATCGGAGAATGGATAAAAGACTTTTTTGTTTTTGACGACAAAAATCCATTCATTTTTACCACACCTCTCTTCTGGGTGTTCTTTGCCGTGGTTTTGGCGGTAGATGCAATTGTATACAAACAACGTATTATTCGACATGCTTTTCTCTTTTTAGCAAGCATGTTTTTTTATTATAAAACCACCGACCTCTTTTTCTTACTGCTTCTTTTTACTGCGATTTGGGATTATTTAGTCGGTCGAAAAATAGCGGCGACTGCGCATCACGGTTGGCGCAAATTCTGGCTTTCGGCCAGTGTCATCATGAATCTGTCGGTGCTTTTCTATTTCAAATACGCCTATTTTTTCACCGATAGTTTTAATGCATTAATGGGCACCGATCATCAAGTAATCAATATTGCCGCGCATTGGAGCAACTCTTTTTTCGGAACGCATTTCACTGTAGATAAAATCATTCTCCCTGTAGGTATCTCGTTTTTCACCTTTCAAAGTATTAGCTATACCGTGGAAGTCTATCGTGGCGTTTTGCAACCGGTGAAACGATTTACCGATTTCGCTTTTTTTGTTTCTTTCTTCCCACAGCTCGTAGCCGGACCGATTGTTCGTTCTACTGATCTGATCCCTCAACTCTACAAAGAATACGCGCTTACTCGACAAGAATTCGGTATTGCCATTTTCTGGATATTAAATGGTTTGGTCAAAAAAATCTTCCTTTCCGATTATATCGCCGTCAACTTTATTGACCGCATTTTTTCTAACCCAAACTCCTATACCGGCTTTGAAAATTTAATGGCCATCTATGGATATAGCTTACAGGTCTATGCCGATTTTAGTGGCTATACCGATATGGCTATTGGTATTGCTTTATTGATGGGTTTTTATTTGACTAAAAACTTCAACTCTCCGTATAAAGCCACTAGTGTGGCGGACTTTTGGCGACGTTGGCACATGTCCCTTTCGAATTGGCTCCGTGATTACCTCTACATTCCTTTAGGAGGCAATCAGCATGGCTCCGTTGGTTCATACATACTTCTGGGTGTATTCGTCGGTATTATAGCCTTGCTCGCACAGTCATTGATGGTACTAATCATTGCAGCTTCCACTGTAGGCTTGGTGGCAGTAGTTGCCTACTTCGTAAAATCATTCGCCCAATGGTGCACCACCAATCTCAACCTGATGCTGACGATGCTGATCGGAGGTTTTTGGCATGGTGCGAGTTGGAACTTTATTATCTGGGGCGGACTCAACGGATTTGGATTGGTCTTCTATAAGCTTTGGAACAAAATCAGTCCATGGAAAAATAAAGAGAAATGGTACGCTCGTGCTTGGGCTATCTTCCTCACGTTTTCTTTCATCACGTTTACTCGCGTTTGGTTCAGAGCAGGAAGCAACAATTCGTGGGAAGGTATGGAAGGTACCCACAATATCGCTGACGAATTCCTTTCAGCCACCACCATGCTCGAACGCATTTTCATGCACATGGATTGGACCATCGCTCCGCAAGTCATCGCTGGTTATTGGAAGGTTTTCCTTGTCATTCTCATCGGAATGATTATTCATTGGTTGCCCGGAACATTTAAAGAAACGTATCGCAACAAATTCGCCTCCCTCCCCATTCCCGTCATGACACTCGCCATCATTGGCACCATCTTCTTCGTCTACCAGGTGCTCAGTGCCGACTTGCAACCGTTCATCTATTTCCAATTTTAGGCTGCAAGCTGCAGGCTGCAGGCTACAAGCTACAGGCTACAGGCTGCAGGCTACAAGCTTTCGGCTTTCGGCTTTGGGCAACATTTAGAAGGGTGGACAAGGTGAAAAGCGAATTACTTTTCACTCCTGAGGTAATCGAATGTAATACGTACCGTGCGGTTTTCTCGCGGTCCTTCGATATAGGCCTGCATCGCCGAATCACCTTTCATACGGTATACAATCCTTTTCGGAAAATCATGTTTGGGATTGCTAAACTCCATGTAATCATTGGTCTGCTCGGTCAATGTAAATGGAATGGTTGTCCCTTTATTTTGATCGCTCACTTGTGCCTGATATGTCAGCACATTATTCACCAAACCTATCGACAAGAATTCAATAAATGTTGTATCACCCGAAGTCAACACAAATCCTTTCCCCTTCAATCCTCCCTGTTCATCGAGCATCCATTCTTCAATTTGAGCTGACTTTTCATCCACAGATTCCCATCTTCCCACCAATCGTTGGAGATCAAACGACGCGGTTGGAGTAGTCGAATTGGACGGTTGACAAGATATCAAACCAATTGCTGCGGCTATCGAACCTATGTATAAAGCTCTTTTCATTCGTCGGGCTAATGTACATCAAACTAGGCCTAACCCCAAACACACGGCAAAGACCATCAAGGCTATTTGGATAAATCGATTCAATGTTTCGATCTCTTTTTTCTTCATCCATCGATTGCCCAAAAATGCACCGGTAAAAGCGGCCAGCGTGGCGACAATTACTGCAGGCGATGTGACAATATCCATACTTTGCTGCAGCATGAAATAATAAACAGAAAGCCGCGTCAAATCGACCATGCAAGCAATCACTACACGGGTACCCATAAATGCCTCTTTACTCATTCCCGCTTTCATCAGAAACGCACTTCGCAAAGCGCCTTGATGACCGGTCAATCCGCCAAAAAACCCGCTAACTAGTCCTCCCGTCAACATCGCGCTTTCGCCCAATTTCAATCCACTAAGACGATTATTCGACTCCAAATAGGCAAACACACCTATGACCACCGCAATGACCACTTTGGCCAAGGTAGACTCAAAATGATGGCCTCGTATGGCGTAATCAAATAAAACAATATCTGCACTAAGCCATCTCAACAATCCAGCGCCGAAATAGGCTCCTACCATACTAAATAAACCAAACAAGAACACGATTTTCCATTCGGCATACTTTCCCACTAAGAATAACTTGAAAATATTGTTGGCCATGTGCACCACAGCGGCGGCGGCAATGGCCAATTCGGGTGGAAAAAAAAGCATCAGCGCAGGCAACAATAGTGTCCCCAATCCAAAGCCACTCAAAAAACTCAAAAAAGCCCCACCCGCTGCCATCAACGCTACAATCAGTAATTCCCAACTCATGTTGACCTTTTTTTAATTTAATTTGTTGTTTCCAAAGATGAGCAAATTTAAGTGAACGAATCAACCGCCCATAACGACGCGCGCAACAAAGCCATCGCCGCGATAAAAAAGAATGCGACGACTCCGGATATTCAAATCCTTGTGGATAGCGTTCTGAAGAGCGATCGAACTGCCCTCGCGCGATGTATTACTTTGGTAGAAAGCACCAATGAAGAGCACAAGAAATTAGCCGATCAAATCATCAGCCGTATTCTGCCCTTTTCGGGAAATGCGATACGCATCGGTATCACCGGCGTTCCAGGAGTGGGAAAAAGTTCTCTTATCGAATCATTTGGAACCTACTTGACTTCGCTCGGAAAAAAGGTGGCCGTCCTGGCGATCGATCCTTCTAGCCCCCTTTCAAAAGGAAGTATTCTTGGAGATAAAACACGCATGGAACTACTCAGCACCGATCCCAATGCGTTCATTCGCCCTTCGGCTTCTGCCAATTCACTCGGCGGTGTAGCCAGAAAAACACGCGAATCGATGCTCCTGTGTGAAGCAGCTGGTTTTGATGTGATCATCGTTGAAACGGTGGGTGTGGGTCAAAGTGAAACAGCTGTTCATCGCATGACCGATTTCTTTCTATTGCTCATGCTCGCCGGAGCGGGCGATCAATTGCAAGGAATCAAACGCGGCATCATGGAGCTCTGTGATGCTCTTTTTCTCACAAAAGCCGATGGGAATAATGTGCAGAATGTGCAGCGAGCTCAGGCCGAATACATGAGTGCCCTTCACTTTTATCCCCCAAAAAATTCAGGATGGATTCCGAAAGTTGGCCGTTGCTCAAGCCTCGAAAACACCGGCATGGATGCCATTTGGAATGTAATTACCGAACATCATGATTGGTTGAACAACAGAGGATTTTTACACCAAAACAGATTGAATCAGGATCTAGAATGGATGCACGAAACATTGCAAAACCGCATTCTCGATAACTTCTATACGCATCCGGAATACACCAAAATACTCGCTTCGTTGGAAGAAAAAATTAGAAACAAAGAGGTGACGCCGTTTGCCGCCGCCGAACAATTATTCGGTTTAATCAAGGATTAACGAACGCTTCCGTCCATATACTTGTCAATCATTCCAATTAAAAAACGCGCGACAAAGGCAATTAAAAAGAAGGCACTGATCACAATACGGATGAACTTAGCCCGCTTACTCTGACTGTCAAAATTGGCGATTAAATCCACAAACAAAGAAGCTACAGCCAAAAATTCTAGGAATATCAGCAAGCCCCAATTTTCTTTCACATCATTGTAAAAAGAACTCACGAAAGCAGGGACGATGCCGGGATAAAACTTACCGGTCCAATAAAACAAATTGTAAACCGCCACGATGAGGGTGAGAATGGCGATAACATTGATCTTACTTTGAAGTGACTTTTGATTCATACTACAAATCTACTACACAACGCTTTTAAACACGTCTTAATGAATCTAAATATAGTCGGGACATACCTTCCGTGTAGCCTTAGCTATGGGCTTAGGTGGGATGACATATATCACCCCGAATTCCAATCCCCCACGACCGTTACTCGCCGGTTTGAGGGTGCTGGTATTGATATCATAACTTATCCCTACATCCCATTGATCATAGCGCATTCCAAGAATAATATAACCGGCATCCTTGGCGCGCCCCATTATTCCTCCATAAAATGATCGATACATCCATGGTTTCGACTCCAAAATATAATGTGCTCTTCCACCCAAATTCACCTCATTAAATTGCCCTTGATTCATCCAAAGCATCATCGGTTCTAACTGCCAAAGGTCATTCACTTTCCAAATGGCCGAAGCATAAACATTTGTCCGCACATTCAATCGTACAAATGCATTATCAAACCAACTTTGCTTCGGTGAAGACAAATTGAACATGCTCATTCCGGCTTTGAAGTTCCATTCAGCATTCATTGGTCTTTGGTAATTTACACCAATGTGTAAATTCGAATACACCCGACTATCGCGCGCAAAGCGTTCTCCGGAATTGATATTGGGATCATATACCAAACCCGTCCATTGATTATCGTAATTTAACTGTGAATAATCGATGCTCATGGAAGTCAAGCCGAGCATCAAGCCGAGCGCCAATGTATGTTTCTCCTGTCCGCGAATAGTCAACCGTTTCGCTGCTGCAAGATTGAACATGGTGGTTGTATAGCGAGAATCTCCAGCTTTATCCGAAAAAAAGGAAACGCCAATGCCTAAATCTTTTTTTGAAAAATGAGCCATGTCCGCGGCAAATCCGAGTGTCGAATATGGAACCGTAACACTTCGCCATTGTGTGCGTTGATTACCAATTAATCGATAAGCACCATCAAAATCCCCACACAAGGCGGGGTTTAATGAAAATGGAGATTGATAAAATTGTGAAAAATGAATATCCTGCGCATATGAACCTAACTGCCAACACAGGGAAATGCACATCAACATGATATTTCGGGCGACTCTCATCATTCGATCACGGTGATATTGCCTTTTTCAAAATAGGTCTGTCCTCCTTCACACGTTACTTCTAGATAATATACAAATACCGCCGGATCAACGGGCTTGTCTTTAAAGTATCCGTTCCAACCAATCGTCTGATCATTGGTTTCAAATACTTTTTCACCCCAACGATCATAGATGACAAAATTCAATTCGGTTATGTTATTACCCCGTACATACACCCATTCATTGCGATTGTCTTCATTCGGAGTGAACGCATTGGGTACATAAATACTTGGTGCACCACAAACAAATTCGACTACACGAATCGTGACTTCTCCATCCACTGTGCATTCACCATCGGTAATGGATACACCATAAGTTATGGTTTCTACTGGAGAAGCTATAGGGTTGTAAATGGCCGAATTTGACAAATACGAAGCAGGTGTCCAAGTATAAGAATAGCCTACAGGACTGGCTATCAATTGTGATGACTGTCCTTGAACAACCACACTCGGTGAGGCGCTCACTGCGATCACACCACTATTCAAATCGCTCACTTCGACGACCACTTCGTCTTCGGCCGTGCAGCCATCAGGCGACTCTCCTATAACGGAAAAAGTAGTCGTCCCTGGCACAACTACATCTACCAAGCTACTTCCTTGACCACTCAATATCAATGACGCCGGAGACCACGTATAAACGAAAGTTGGATTGGGATCTAGAATTGAAAGCGTCACTGTGTCATTTTCACATGCTGTAAAATCGCCTTCAATTTCTGTTTGAAAACTAACCAAAGTGATCTGTACTTCATCCTGCACTTCACATCCATTTAAACTGGCCAATACATAAACCGTAGTGGGCGTATTCACCATTAAATTGATTGACTCTGCTTGCGGGTCCGAATTGATCGGATCACTGCCGTCTGTATTCAAACTCCAAGCTATTGTTGGGATTCCGGTGGAGGTCACGTCACAGGTTAATGATGTATTTCCCGGATCACACAACACCACGTCGTCTTGAACAGTAAGTGCAATGGTTGTGACCTCGACATGTTGAAATACCGTATCAACACATGCGCCGTGTTGTACCAACAATACATAATCCGTACTTGATCCCGGCGTGAATACCGGATTTGGATCATTGACATCACTGATAAATAGATTGGGTGTCCATGTATAACTATCTCCAGGCGTCGGATTATTCAACCCAATGGCAATGCTCTCTCCGTTGCACGATACAGCATCGCCGAGCGACGAAACGCCGGGTTCTACAATCGTAATTGTACGAACCAAAGTATCCGTTTGATTGCATGTGGATGGATGGGTAACAATCAACATTACATCATATTCGCCGGGATTTAAATACGTGTGTATTGGGTTAACCAAATTTGACGTTCCACCATCTCCAAAACTCCATTGGTATGTTGTCGCATACAAGCTCGTGCTTGTAAAAGAAACGGCTTGCTCCACACAAGCCACTGGAGACATTTCAAAATCGGCCACTGTCAATGGCAATTGAAAATCAAACTTGAATACTCCATTGTTGCAGTTAGAAGAATTGTTTGTGGGTGAAACAGCATTGGATGGAAAAATGGGAAAATCATCATTGCTGCCACATCCTGCGCATACAGATTGATAAATAATGCCTTTGCGATCAAAACGACTCGTACCGCCGTCTACATGTTCTTGACTTGTGCCTCCGCCAAAAAAACTAGCGTATACCATTGCACTCGCGTCGGCTTCCAATACCATCAAATAAAAATCGCCACCATTGGTGGTAGACTGATACGCATCTGGCGTCACTGTCATGCCGGTAGTATTGTCCGTAAGTGGATTTGAACTCGTATTTGTATTTCCTCCCCAACCGCTGACATAGATTTTTCCACAGACATCAACCGTGAAAGCAGCCGGCGACAAATTGGGTTTGCCCTCGCCTGTCCCAAATGTGGTCGACCAATCAATGATCGATAACAAAGGATTCAATTTGGTAATCAATAACCCACTATTGGGTTCACTCCATCCTGCATTGATCACAAACGTATTTGCCGTGGCGGTGGTCTGACCATAGACATGCACTTGATCTTCACTATCCAATTCCACAAAATACAATTGATCATAAGCATCACTACCGAAATACGTCGACTTCACCAAAGTTCCGCCATCACTTGCTATGCGGGCGATCCAACCATCCGCAGTTCCGCCTTGGTTGGTGGAGTGCAAAACGGCAAACGTGACTGGAAAATCCGTACTGCGCGTTCCTCCGCACACATAGACCTCTCCTGTCGACGAAAAAGCTACACTATTGCCGGTATCATCATTCGAACCACCGATATAGGTGCTCCAAATGATATCGCTCAAATCTGGATTCATTTTCACCACGCAAGCATCCATCGTTCCGCTGAGCACATTTTGAAATCCATTGACTATCGGAAAATTCAACGAAAATGTGGTGGATGCTAGAAAAATATTTCCATCATCATCGATATCTACTTCGCCTCGAAATTCATCTGCATAATTGAACTTTAATATGGACGATGTATTCACGCCATCATTCCCTGAACCGCCTAGAAAAGTAGAAGCCATCAATGCAGAACCGGTAACATTGAATCGAGTCAATATGATATCACTTCCATTGACATAGTCCGTACCTACACCTATCGGAGCAAAAGCACTTCCGCCATTAAAAACCGTATCAAATGATCCGGTTGTCGTCGGGAAATTCAGCGAACTTGTGGTTCCATATACAATAACCTCATCCTGAGCATTGCAAATAAGACTGTGTGGAAGTTCGTCGTTCAAGCCACCCAAAAAAGAGCTCCATTGCATGAAGGTGCCGCTCGCATCATATTTAGAAATCGCAATGTCTGTACCAGCCAAAAATCCTTGGCCATCTCCTCCACCCCATGTCGTTTGGTAAGCCCCGACTGTTGTTGGATATCCTTGACCAAATGCACTGCTTCCGCTGTACAAATTTCCTTGACTGTCATAGGTAGCGGTGTATCCAAAGTTGTCTGAGAAACTTCCGCTATAAGTAGAAAAGACCAGCGCGGGATCTATGATCAGATCAACGCTATGATTATAATCACCAATTACGAAAGACACCACATTGTCCACCAATGAAAACGCACACTTGACCAATCTCTTTTCACCATCAATCCATTGAAAAGCCAAGGGACGTTGCTCGTACATCGTGTTCACCGATGTTTGTACCACCAATCTTCCTTCTTCGATTCGTACATTTTCCACACCATCATATCTCCATCGTATGGCGGATGCATCTCCATGGGGGTGTACCACCCAATCATATTTTAAATTGAAATCTTCAACGTAATAGTGCATATCAATTTCCGGATACACCGATTGACGTTGCACTTCTCCATACGCTCGGCAATTGCCCGCCCATTGCGACGGATCATTTCCTAAAAAATAATTGAAATAAGCCTTTTGAATTTGCTTTCCAAAATGTCCTGCTCTTGTATTTGCTTGAAGAAATTGTTGATGAAAAACATGACCGCGAACTCTCGTCGATCCTCGTGTTGGTTGAACTTGACCATTGTGAGCGGACGATACCGACGATACATCAAAAAAATGATAGGTAAAGCCGTCCTTTTCCAAAAATATCTTTCCGTGTTCTACATCGGTTGCATAAAGTACTTGATTGGGCCATTGTCCTTTATTTTCGACGATATCATAATACGCATCTGACTGCGCCGACATAAGAGCACAAAGCAAAAAACTCCACCAAAAGGTCAAGGCCAATTTCATCGAAGGCTAATATAACAGAAATAGGACGATTTTAAGCCCGTTCAGGTTGTACACCCGATTTAGAAAAACGAGCAATCAAATAGACAGAACATCCAACAAGCAACAAATTACCAAGTCCAAGCAGTCCTCCTTCATCAAAGAGCAACATGATCTTTCGGCCTACGATATCAGGAGAATTAATCACCAATGGAATAAACGCTATACACAAAAGCGTATAGAGCATCCGTTTGGAAATACCTTGAACATATTGAAGCAAAATAAATCCGAGTGTCACCAAGGGCCAAGTCCACATGAAATGATCTGTATCGGTGTGAACGAGATGTGGAACCAAACTAACGATTAAGGCATATTCTGCAAAATCGGTCCATGGCTGTGTGGAGGCCAATTTGTTTTTTCTGAAAAAATAAAACAGACAGGTGGCCACGACGATCCAGACGGCGATCAGCAGCCAATTTCCTACAGCCAAATGCAATGGATTCAACACCCATTGATGATACATACCATACAGCGTATTCGGACTATCCACGAGCGGCACACCCGGACTGAGAAGCACATCAAACCATTGATGTATGAGCGTTAAATTGTTCGATAAACCATGAAAAAATGCAGGAACCACCAGCCCTACAGCGAAGGTCATTAGCCCGCTAAAAACCATCCAATAATTCCTGCGGTATAGAAAATAAGGCCATATGATTAAGGTGTAAGGTTCGAAAAGCATCATCATCCCCAATACAATTCCGCCGTAGACCGGTCGATCGCGCCGCATCAGAAAAAAAACCCAAAACGCCATGATCAATAAAAACACATTCACATTGCCTATGTGCAACTCCCGCTCAAAGTGATCAAACATAAAGGCTGTGATTAAAAAAAGAAGCCAGCCACGGTTCTTAGGAACCAGTTGGTATTCTTTCTCTAAAAAATAAACAAGACTCAACGTGAAAAGCATATAGCCCGCCAAGACCAAGAAATAATAAATACTGATGGCAAAACTATATGGAAATAAATGAAACACAGAGAACAGTATCGCGGTGAAAGGCGCATAGGTGTAAGTCCCTGTAGTGCCATTAAACACTTCTCCGTAAAGTGGTTTTCCTTCGAGAAAAGCGCCGGAGGCATTGTAATAAATCTCAAACTCCGAAACCCCATCGCGGTGATGAAGTTTTTGAAGAATAAAATAAAGCATGCACCCAAATCCGACAATCATCACATACCTCATTGAAGCAGGTGACGCCGCTATCCATTGGGTGAATCGCTTCATACTATTTTGCCGTTTTCAGCAATTCGGCAAATTTCTTTTTGAACTTATCTACTTTCGGAGCAATCACCATAGCGCAATATGGTTGTGTGCCATTCAGATTAAAATAATCTTGGTGATAATCTTCCGCTGGGAAAAAATTCGTGAAGGCGGTTACTTCCGTAACGATCGGATTGCTCCAATTACCACTTTCGTTGCCTGCTTTAATGGCCAATTCTGCCAATTCCTTCTGACGTTCACTATGATAAAAAACCGCGGAACGATATTGCGTACCAACATCTCCCCCCTGGCGATTTAATGTTGTTGGATCATGCGTTTCAAAAAAAACTTCGAGAATTGTTTCGAAGGCCACTACCTTGGGATCAAACGTGATTTGAACCACTTCAGCGTGACCTGTATTGCCCGCGCAAACTTCTTTGTAACTCGGATTGATTACGGTACCTCCGCTATATCCGCTTTGCACTGAAGCCACTCCCTTGATGTCTTGAAAAACAGCTTCAACACACCAAAAACATCCAGCGCCTAATGTGGCCACTTCCATACTATCCATATTGATTTGATTGAGATTTAACGTATCCGACTTTACCATCACACCGCTTGAATCGCGCTGTGCGCAACCCATTGACCCGGTTAAAAGTGCTAAAATGAAAATGAACAAAGATAATTTCATGATAGACTAACAATAAACTTAGATACTTGTTTTTCCCGCCTTACTTTCTTCTTTATGAAACATTTGTTGAATTAGGTAGACAACTACGCTACTCACTAAGATGACGATCAGCGATTGGATCGATTTCCAAAAGTAACGTTGTACATATTCCCATTGAATCAAATCCCAAATACCAAGCAAAGCCAATAGCGTAATGCCGAGAACCATGGCAATGAGAATAAATGCAATAATGTTTCGAGTACTCATATCAAGTTGATTTTATGGTGAAGATAAACGACAATGTCATGCTCTATTTCATGAAGCATTCCAAAATGTGTTAATCCTAGAAACGAAAGCGCAAGAATCCCGCAGCTGCAGATACGGTTGGTTGTTGTTCGGAAAAGAAGGTTATAATATCGCGAGAAGCCACGCCAAATTCGTAAGTTCCTTTACCCACCGTAAACCGTATCCCCGCCGGAATCTTTGTATCGTAGTTTCCTCCGCTCATAAAACCGAGAGAAATGTGCATCCACTTCATCGGCGAAATTTCTCCTCCCACTGCGATCATCGCATGATCCAAAGAGCCGACTTCGTCATTTAGCGGAGATGAAATATCTATTCCTATTCGCAGCAAGTCGCCCATAATGTATCCGGCACCGGCGCGCATTGTCGCAGGTAGTTTGGTCTTTATAGAAGAAGTCCCTTGCCACTCTACCAAGCCATCCGTACCGTTGAGTTGTTCAAGTTGTTCATACAAATCCAAATTATCGAGGCCGCTTGATGTAAAATTCACCAAATTGACATCTTTTAGAGAGTATAAATTTCCATCCCAAGTCATACTTCCAATATCCGTTACAGCGGCACTAATCAAGAATTTCTCTTTGAAAATAGCTGTAGCACCCAAATCAAAACCAAAACCATGTCCTACCGGAGCCAGCTTGCGAGAGTCATTCGGCAAGGCGGACGGATTACCATCTACGATGCCGCTATAATCAACATCGAATATTGGGCTGAGTGAACTAAATGCCTCCGCCTTTCCGTCTTCTGCATCCAATTGCAAATACCCTTGTCCAACAAGATATTTCAGCCCCGCTCCTACATGTAGGTCCATGAAATCAGAACTAAAAATGCGCTTTCCATAAGAGAAATTGAATTCACGCATCCACGTAAATCGGAAGTGAGTGCCTGCAGCCAATTGCGAAAGGCTTTGCGCATTAAGGGTATTCAACCCCTCGATAATCAACGCCAATGAATCTTCAGAGATGTTTTCATAGGCAGGGATGGTATCACCTGTACTCAAAACGAAGTCAGTAAAGTAAGGTGAAGTATATCCCAACCACAGCAATTTCGACACCTCAGTTCCCAATTCAGAATAGTAGTCGATACGATCGCGAATGCTAAATGCAAAAGACCCGAATCTCTCTGTGTGTACGCTCATCCCAGTCAACATGATGTCAATATCTGCAGCGTTGTTTGAATTCGCAAAATCAATTGCGTACTGCAATTGCTCATCTTGCGACAATTCGTCGAAGGTCCCTCCAAATAAGTTCTTGCGCACATCGGGCTTCACCAACATGCCCGAATAAACCGATGCCCCAAACTCCGCTAAACCAAACACAACGCGTTTTCCGTCATAGCCTGACCCCAAATCCAGATTGGCAGGATTAATTCCTATGGCTTGATAGTCACGCGCAAACGGTGTAGCGACTCCATGACCAGTTATGGTAAAAGCCGAATTCTCTGATTGCGCATACATGTGCACACCCAATGCAGAGAGGATAATTAACGTGAATAGTTTTTTCATGGTTTTGGTGGTAATAGTGTAAACAAATATAACCACCAACTACTTGTATTCTGCACACTTTTCCCGATAGAGGAATCTATTTTGTGAACTTTCAAAAGGGCGATAGATGTAGTAGACATATCCATCATGCAATTTGATCTCTTCTACATATCTGTGGGTAAGCATTTGTCGAGACAAGGCCCGCCCGGACTGCAGATCAATCTCAAAAATAAAATGCTTACCGCCTTTCTCACGTACAGAATAAACACGTTTTGTTACATCATCCTGAATCACCTTTCCCGACCAGCGTTCCTGTTTTTCCCGCAAATGATAATGAATTGATAAACTATCAATGACTACCCCTTCTACATTCGTTTTGACCATACAATTATGATAATGATCAAAAATCACCAAAGTATCGTGCAGCATCACTATGGGCGCGTTGACCGGCTCGAAATAGGTTGAATGCTGAAATCCGCGCATGTAAGCGGCTATGATTTTTTTATCAATGCCCAACGCTTGCTCCAGTTTACACGCTTCTAATTTTTCTCTCGGCCCAAGGTACTTGTATTCGCTATTCATCAATTCTAACACAAGATCATTGGCCAAATAGCGAATCACATCCACGGTTGAATCACGCGTATCGTATACTTTATACTCAAACGCAGGATACGAGGAATTGTATGTAGAGAATACAATTTTATCTCCAAGCGAATCGACTATTGGCGCGAAATACGTTTGAAATGTATCGACGGGAATGGCTAACAGTTCACTGCTCAGATCATCCGCGATCATCCGAAAATCATTACGTCCTTCCACAATGATGGCATTGAAATAACCATCATAAATGCCTTTGCAAATGCCTTGGAGTGGTAATCGACTTTTTTCGTTGAAGGCGCTATCGGTTAAAACCAGTTGACACGCCTTGTACAGCGTGATCTTACTTTCTTCTTGACGTTTCCAGCGCTCTTCCGTTTGATAAGAAAAAAGGATCAATTCATTTCCTCTAAACATGAAATCAGCCACGTTCAAACTATCCGATTTCCAAACCACTTCCGCTTCTTGTGGCTTGATTTCAACTGGCGCCAATTCACCCTGCATATCAGGAAAAACCAGCGTATCTCGCTGTCCAAAGATGGAGAGCGAACTCAGAATGAAGCCGATTAAAAATAAAGCGCGCATACTACTTTTCTATAAGATGTTTTGAAAGCATGTTTTTCACAGAAATACATGTACAAGAACATCCATTTATTTACCTGTCTAAAAATAAAAAACCCCATCCAAAGATGGGGTTTTGAGTGCTAATACAGAATATTTTAGTGCTTTGCCGGCTCTGCTCCTGCAGGAACCTCAACAAAAGCCTTGATGGTCAAAATAGTTTGAACGGGCTCAGTGTTGGCGGTCAAAGTAACCGTTTTTTGTTGTTGATTGCTCTTTCCAGCACTGTTGAACTTCACTTGAATTTCGCCAGTTGCTCCTGGAGCGATAGCCTCTTTTGGATATTGAGGAACAGTACAACCGCAAGAACCTTTTGCATCTTCAATCACCAAAGGCTCACTGCCTGTGTTTTTGAATTTAAAAACGTGCTCTTTTGAATCTCCTTGTTTGATTGTTCCAAAATCAAACACAGTTTCTTCAAACTGAATGGTTGTTTTTGGAAGGTTTGAAGATTGAACACCTTTGTTTGCATCCTGAGGATTCGCACCGTTTACGTTTGCTGTGATTGTACCAGCTTCGTTCACAGAGCGCGCCTTTAGATCAGAGCTGCTAGCTGATGTCATTTTAAAAGTGATAAGACCTAGAATTCCGGCAATTACCACGAGTAATCCGATTTTAACTCCGTTGCTCATTGTTTATGTTTTTTATTGTTGGTTTTTGATTTTTATTTTACAATTTGGCTTATTTCTCAGCATAAGCCAATTTCATTTTGTCAAATGTACCATCTTCGATCACATCTATCGCCTTTTTTAACGAAGGATTAAGATCATTGATCACCTTGAAAAACGCCTGATTATTATATATATTCCTAGCAACCAGCGCTTTACAACGAACTCGTAAAGCATGTTCAGAGGTTTTGAACCCTTCCTCATTGTACTTCACTTCCTCTTTTTCACCCAAATCAAAGATAACTTTAAGCTCCGCATCCGAAACCATAAAGCCAGCAATAAAACTTTCCACTGTCGGGTATTGCTTCAATAAAGCATCTCTTTGGCTATCTGAATAGGTCAATGCCCAATCGTTAATGGCGCCTACACGAATGAGATCAAAGAAATAATCGCTGTTCTCAGTGGTATCGAGTGGTACAAAAATATCTGGCATAATTCCGCCTCCACCGTATACCACGCGCTTTTTAATATTCGTAAAATATTTGAGTGAATCCGGGAATTGAATGCTATCAGCCGAAAATAGCTCTCCATGATTGTATCGCTCACTACGATCTTTGTAATAATCCTCTATTCCTTCCTCGTAGCTTTTTTGAATACAACGACCACTTGGGGTGAAATAACGCTGAACAGTCAATCGAATACTACTTCCATCTGGAAGATTCATTTGACGTTGAACCAACCCTTTTCCGAATGAACGACGGCCAATGATCAGTCCGCGATCCCAATCTTGAATGGCTCCACTGACGATTTCACTCGCAGAGGCTGATGATTCATCGATTAAGACGATTAATTTACCTTTTTCAAACATGCCCGTTTTATTCGGATCGGCATGGTCCTCTTTTCTTGGAAAGGAACGACCTTCGGTGTACACCAAAAGTTTATCTCCGGACAAGAATTCGTCGGCCATTTCAACAGCGGTATTCAATAATCCTCCACCATTGCCTTGTAGATCCAACACCAGACTTTTCATGCCCTCTGCTTTCAAATCAGTCAAGGCCTTCCGAAGTTCTTCCATCGTTGTTTTTGCAAATCGAGCTATCTTTATGTAGCCGATGCCCGGTTTAACCATATAGGCTGCGTCGATGGAATAAATCGGAATATTATCACGAATGATTTCGAAAGGAATAATGTTCTTAACGCCTTTTCGCTGAATGCCAACATTCACCTTCGTTCCTTTGGGCCCTTTTAGTTTGGCCATGACATCCGAATTTTTGATGCCTACACCAGCCACATTCTCTCCATTGACTTCTACGATTTTATCGCCAGCCTTGATGCCCAACTTTTCAGAAGGACCACCGCTTACCGGCTCGAGAATAAAAATGGTGTCTTTGTGAATATTGAATGTCACGCCAATTCCCGAAAAGCTACCCTGGAGCGGCTCATTCGACTCTTGCATTTCTTCGGCTGTGAAGTAAGACGAATGCGGATCAAGTTGTTCAAGCAACGAAATAATAGCCTTTTCTGTGAGCTCAGCTGAGTTGACCGAATCTACATAATAGTGCTCCACATAGTTGAGCAACAAGGCGAATTTGTCGGTTGTTGCTTCAGGACGTTTAACCTGCGCATCCGCAGAAAATACGAGCCCCAACATCACGAGGCCTGATAAAATGAGTTTCTTCATAATATAATTTGAATGAAAGAGAAGTTCAAAGTTAAACTTCTCCACACATCAGGCCACAAAAAAAAGGTTAACCGGCTTAGTCTCTATTCGCGAATTCTTTTGAAAAACGCTTGCGGTCATTCTCGTTTCTGTAAATCTTACGAAGACGAATCGACTTTGGAGTTACCTCTACATACTCATCAGCTTGAATGTACTCGAGAGCTTCTTCAAGAGTGAATTTGATAGGAGGTGCCATTTTCGCCTTATCATCTGTACCAGAAGCACGCATGTTGGTAAGAGCCTTGGTTTTAGTAACGTTTACAACCAAGTCGCTATCACGAGTGTGCTCACCAATTACTTGTCCTTCGTAAACTTCTTCCATTGCTTCCACAAAGAAACGTCCACGATCTTGAAGATTGCTGATACTGTAAGCTACAGCTGTTCCATTCTCCATAGAGATAAGAGAACCGTTGTTACGTCCAGGAATTTCTCCCTTCATGGGCTGATACTCTTTGAAGCGGAGCGACATGATCGCCTCACCTTGAGTAGCAGTCAACATATAGTTACGCAAACCAATGATACCACGAGAAGGAATTTCGAATTCAAGAACAGTGCGATCGCCTTTTGGCTCCATGTTCTTCATTTCTCCACGTCTTCTTGTCACCGCTTCAATAGCAGTTCCGGTCATATCAGATGGCAAGTCGATTGTCAATTCTTCGATCGGCTCATTTTTCACTCCATCGATTACTTTCACAAGTACACGTGGCTGACCGATTTGCATTTCATAACCTTCACGACGCATTGTTTCGATCAATACACTCAAGTGAAGTACACCACGACCGAATACCATGAAACGGTCTGCTTTATCTGTCTCTTGCAAGCGAAGTGCAAGGTTTTTCTCGAGCTCTTTCTCCAAACGATCCTTGATGTGACGGCTAGTTACAAACTTACCTTCTTTACCAAAGAATGGAGAATCATTGATTGTGAAAAGCATACTCATTGTAGGCTCATCCACAGAAATCGTTGGCAATGCAATTGGGTTTTCGTTGTCAGAGATTGTATCTCCAATATCGAACTCCTCAATACCGTTAATAGCACAGATATCACCAGATTTTACTAGTTCAACCTTACGCTTACCCATTCCTTCGAAAATATAAAGCTCTTTAATTCTACCTTTTTGAATAGAACCATCTCTCTTAACCAATGAAACTGGCATGTTCGGTTTCAACTCACCACGGTGAAGTTTTCCGATAGCCATGCGACCGGTGTAAGGAGAATAGTCAAGTGATGTAATCAACATTTGTGGAATACCTTCTCTTGAAATTGGAGCCGGAATATGTTCAATTACCATATCAAGCAATGGCTCGATGGTTTCTGTTCTTACTTTCCAATCATGGCTCATCCAACCTTGTTTAGCAGCACCATAAGCTGTTGGGAAATCCAACTGATCTTCGGTTGCACCAAGATTGAACATCAAATCAAATACAGCTTCGTGCACCTCTTCTGGAGTGCAGTTTTCTTTATCGACTTTATTAATAACCACAATTGGCTTCAAACCAAGTTGAATTGCTTTTTGCAATACGAAACGAGTTTGAGGCATTGGACCTTCGAATGCGTCAACAAGAAGCAACGCCCCTTCAGCCATGTTCAATACACGCTCTACCTCTCCACCAAAGTCACTGTGGCCTGGAGTATCGATGATGTTAATCTTATAGCCTTTGTATTGGATCGAAACGTTCTTGGCAAGAATCGTAATCCCGCGCTCACGCTCGAGGTCGTTATTGTCCAGAATCAAATCTGTTGTTTCCTCGTGCTCTTTAAAAAGCTTTGCGGCGTGTAACATTTTGTCAACCAACGTGGTCTTCCCGTGGTCAACGTGCGCGATGATCGCGATATTCCTGATTTTTTCCATTGTTTGATCAGCCCTTCTGCGGACTCATTTCTTTAAAAACGAGTGCAAAAGTAGTCTATATTTCCGCTTGACCGTTTAAAATAGCGTGAATTCTATTTAACCATTGTCATTAACCCGCGGTAAACCTTTGTTTCTGCGCTTTGTTCGATTTCAATGATCAATTGATAACTATAGGTTTCGCTTTCACTGTAATAGTCCTCACCTTTAGGATTGCCTGCCCATCCAATATTGGGATTGGTGGTTTCCCAAACAACCTCGCCCCAACGGTTGAACACCTGAAACTCATACCGTGTAACGAACTCCATGCCCTCCATCACCGGCATGAATACATCGTTCAAACCGTCATTGTTTGGTGTAAACGAATTCGGTATGTAAACTTGAAAGTCATTGGTCACTACCACTTCGTCGGTGATTCGGCCTTCACAACCGTATGTATTGGTCACCGTCAAGGTAACTGGATAAACTCCAGGATAAGTATATTCATGCATCGGATGTTCTGTCGTCGACGACTCTCCGTCGCCGAAGGTCCACAAATAGGCGCTGCCATCTGTTGTCGTGTTTTCAAATTCAACTTCCGGGAAAAGAATGCTTACTTCACGCATCGAGATATCAAAACTGGCGACGGGAAGTGGAAATGTTTCAACCAAATTATGCATGATCAACGTATCCGCACAACCATTGCCCGCCGAAGCGATCAAGGTGACATCGAAGGTTCCTAAATCATCGTAAACATAGCTTGGATTGTTTGCCAAACTCGACACACCATCTCCAAATTGCCAATATGTTTGGGTGGCATTCTCGCATGTGCTTTCAAAATGCACAGTATGATCCATACACCCGGAAGGGTCGCTGTAGGTGCACGAAGCAACTACCGCAGGATAAACGTTATACTCAACGCTATTGGTCTTTGTACATCCATATTGATTGGTAGTTTGCAAGGCCAATTGATAACTTCCTTCATCATTGAAAGGCAATTGTCCAATGGTATCTGTTGAAACGCTTGATCCATCGATCATCCAATTGTATGCTGTTATATCTGTGGTGACCACGCTCTCAGGCGATACAACTACAGGATAATCACATGAAGTGTATGATACCATTGCAAAGTCCGCTTCAGGTTGAGGAAGAATCTCAAACACGTGCTGATAGGTGTGGCTGCAATTGTATTCATTGGTAACTAACAATACAACATTGCGCGTCACTGGTGCAATACCAAAATTCGGGAATGTGAAGCATGGACTCGCCTCGGTAAAGGTATTGCCATCACCAAAGTCCCAGAAATACGTCGTAGCTCCCGTGGTTTGATTTTCTGGACAAAGTGCATAAGGAGTACATCCAAGATATTCAGGATTTGTAAACAGGGCTGTTGGACGCGGATTGACTAGTATATTTTGAGATACATCAGTCGAACACATATTGCCACCCACTGCATGCAAGGTCACTGTATAGTTACCGGCATTTGGATATACATTTTGCACAAGATCACTTTCAGCCAAGTTGCCATCACCAAAGTTCCAATACAATTCTGTACCGATCTCAGCTGTGGCTTGAAACTCTACAGTGCTGTACTCACAGGTGACACTCGATGTCGGAACAAAGCTCACCTCCGGTGAAGCATCAACATGAATCACGACGTGTGTGGTATCAAATCCGCAACCATCTGTGGCGTACTGGTAAATGGTATAATCTCCTGCCTCTGTAAATTGATAATCGGCGTTGGCACCCATCGCCAATACAGATGGCTCAAACTCATATTGAAAACTGATACCTCCGGTACCTGTATTCGCAACGTGCAAATCGAATGGTGTGCATCCGGTCAAAGCGCTCGCCGACATGGCTGCGTGAACCACATTCGGCATTACAGTCAATTCCTGCATCAATGTATCACTACCACATTCGTTTACAACAACCAGTTGGATATCGTATGTCTCTGAATTGTTTGCTGCATAGTAAATACGCGGCATAGGAACATCTACCGTTTCTTCGGCCGATCCATCCCCGAAATTCCAGATACTTTGATCAGGTAATCCTGCAGAAACATTATCAAAAGAAACAATCACAGGAGAACATGCCGTGGTTAAAATATCAGTATTGAAATTGGCTACTGGTCGTGGCATTACGGTAATTTCTTCCATGGCGGTGGCAACACCACACAGGTTGGTCACATTGAGCACAGCGACATAGTTCGTAATACCCGAACCTTCGATGTACGTTTGTGTATTCGGCGCAATCGATGATGATGTTTGGGTATTTCCAAAATCCCATGCATAGGTAACATCATCGCCGGTCACTGATGCGGTATAGTCAACGTGCAGTGGGGCGCACCCTTGCACAGCGCTTGCCTGAATGTTCGCTGTAGGCGGCGATTTGATATCTATACTCTGGTATACAGTGTCGCGACAATTCGCATTACTAATAGCGATCAAGCGAATATCATAATTTCCTTCATTGGTATAAATATGTGACGGTGCCAATCCACTCAGTTCTGTTCCTTCCCCGAAATGCCAGAGGTAGCCTGCTGAGTTCAATGAGGTATTTGAAGGCACAACTACCGAGTTTTCACATGCCACAGTTTCTATATTGAAAGAAGCTGTTGGAACAATGTTTACGACAATGTTCTTGTAGGCTGTGTCGCTGCAGGTGGTGATATTGTCCAAATAGCGATACATCACTTCTACTGTACCCACGCTCACTTCAGAAGGATCAAATTCTGCATCGTCATCATCTACGCCAGGACCCTCCCAATGACCGCCGGTAGGATAACCGCCGGTAAGCGGAATCTCAGGAGCCATATGACAAGCGGATTGGTCTGTGCCAGCAGATACATTTGGCGCCGATTTTACTTGCACCACGCGTTGATCTGATATCTGACAAACACCTGTACCTATCGTCAAAGTCACTGTATGATATCCCGGTCCAGAAACCATGGGATCAAATGTTCCTAAATTGCTATTCACGATACCAACACCTGTCCAAATGCCCGCGGAAGAAGCGGTCTGTCCCAATTGGAGCACACCCAAATTATTACATAAACTCTCATCAGGACCTGCATTGATGGTTGGCGCTAGTGTTACAGTAATCTGCTTGGTATCCGAAGCTGAACATCCTTGAGGACTAGTGTAGGCATACGTAACGGTGAATGTACTAGCGCCGCAAGGAGTGAATTGACCTGTTGGACTAATACATGAACCTGACCACGTTCCACCTGCAGGTGTTTGACCTGTCATCGTAAATGGAGAGGCTTGCTCACAAGTGGTCATATCCGAACCGGCATCCACTGCAGGAGTAGAATTGACATTCACAGTAATATTGTCATTAGATACACATCCATTGGCATCTGTAATGGTAAGCGTATAGGAAGTGGTTACGGTTGGAGTAGCCACTGTGCTCATCGCATTAGTAGAAGACAATGAAGATCCATTGTTCCAAGTCGGATTGTAAGGAGATGCACCTCCTGACGCCGTGCAATTCAAGTTGGCGCTTGCCCCAGCACATATCGTTTGATCCGCTCCGGCATTCGCCGATGGCAAACCATATACAGTGACGATAATTTGATCGACACTAGTACAAACCCCACCGTTGATTGAATAAGTCAAGGTATATGTTCCAACAGTGGTCGGATTGAAGATTCCCGTTGAAGTTACTAAAACACTACCCGACCATGTCCCGCCCGGAGTCACCGGATTCAGAACAATGGAACCAGCATTGTGACAAACCGTGCGATCAGGTCCTGCATTGATACTGGTTGCATCAATTACTGTGATCACGCGCGTATCTGTCGATGTACACGCAGCAGCATTGGTATATGTATAAGTCAATGTAAATGTGCCCACTCCACTAGGCGTAAATACGCCGGAAGACGTTACTCCGCTTCCACTCCATGTTCCACCCGCGGGAGAAAAACCCGTGAGTGTGGTAGAAACCGGATTGTTGCACAAAGTCATATCAGGACCTGCTTCAACGGTTGGCAATGCATTCACATTGACATTCACAGCATCAGTGGCTGAACAGCCGCGGTTGTCTGTTACGGTCAAATTATATATAGTTGAAATCGTCGGGCTCGCGGTAGGAGTCAACGAAGATCCATTGCTTAATGAGCTCGTATTGTCCCAAACAATAGTGTATGGAGCCAATCCGCCTGTAGCGGAACCATTCAATGTGGTAGAACTTCCGATACAAATATTTTTATCTAAACCTGCACTCACTGTTGGCAAACCATAAACCGTGACATTGACGTTGTCTGTGCTAACGCAAACTCCCGTATTCACAGAATAAGTCAAAGTATATGGCCCCATCACAGTTGGAGTGAAAACCCCTGCAGAAGTCACATACGTTGAACCAGACCAAGTTCCTCCTGGGGTGATAGGTGCAAGTGATAAAGGTGATCCTCCTACGCAAGCGGTAAAATCTTGTCCAGCATCAATGGCCGTTGAAGTGACCACATCAATGGTGCGCGTATCCGTATTGGTACATCCGTTAGAATTGGTATAGGTATAGGTTACTGTAAAAGATCCTACACCAGAAGGAGTGAACACGCCTGAAGAAGTAATTCCTGAGCCAGACCAAGTTCCACCAGCGGGTGTATGCCCAGTCATGGGAGTTGGACCTGAAGATGAGCAAAGAGTCATTGTCGGTCCTGCATCAACTGTAGGCAAAGGCAAAACGGTCACCGTAACCTGATCTTGGGCGTTGCATTGCTCTGCATCAACTACGGTTACATTGAATGTGGTCGAATTTGTGGGACATGCAGTCGGTGAGGCATTCATCGAATTGCTTACTGTTCCTCCGCTCCATGTATAAAGTGTAATTGGACCATTAGTACTTGAAGCGACTGCCGCCAATTGCGCGCAGCTACCAATACAAATAGATTGATCCGCTCCAGCATTTACGGTTGGTTTCGGACGAACTTGAATACTCTTTTGATCGCTATTCGAACAGCCATTTGCTGTTACGGTAAATGTTAGGGTATATGTGCCGACCGTATTTGGTGTAAATACATTGCCATTGAGCATGGAGCCCCCTGCACCTGTCCAAGTGCCTCCTGAAGTCAACGTCACTGACGGAGTATTTAAACATGGATCGATATCCGGACCGGCGTTCGCCGTAGGCAATGGCGTAACCGTGATCGTCACATCATCGGAAGCGGAACAACCATTGGCGTCTGTAATGGTTAATGTAAATGTCGTGGTGGCGTTCAGCGTAATCGTCGGATTCGCAGCGTCGTCTGCACCGGATAGTCCTGACCAATCAAAGGTGTAAGGACCAACTCCACCGGCGGCAGAAGGTGCCCCTCCAAGTGTTACACTCGATCCTGAACATACGGTTTGATCTGCACCCGCAGAAGCGGTGCATTGGGCAAACGACTCCGTTGATAATAGGAGGATTCCACATACAGCCACAAGGACTGTCCATACTTTTTTAGCGATTCTTTTCTTCATCTTTGTTCCTTCTAGGGTAATAAGAACTGCGCCTTTCTACGGGACTTTTGCTTCTCAGGTTACTTAAAGCACAACTTATACCTCAATAAAAACCTAAGAATACCGACTCACCCTTTTTTTGAGAGCAAGAAAACCCTTGAAAAACAAAGACAAGTAGCTTGGGGATGAATCCCTAAAAAAAGAATACGAACTAGAATAATTAGCCGATTAGTAGACATAGGATGGTGTTATGTCGACAAATGTAGAAAAACCAAAGTTATTAACAATGATAAAAACACAAGTTTAACATAATCAATTTAATAATTTGTTTTTCAAGCTTTTGAAAACACGGCACCAATCTTTAATATGTTAATAACCTTAAGCCGCTCCGGCCAAATTTCCTAAGCGGTCAAATTGCTCCATGAAGGCTCTTTTCCATTCAGCATCAAAAGGTGGAAGGTTGTCGGGAACCATAGCATATGATTTCATCGTGCTCATGTTTTTTCTAAAAAACATTTGATGTTCTTCATGCAATGAGCAGAATGCAAGCAATACCCGCAGCTCATGGTCACTCAATGAATCGAACAATTCCCATTGCGACATTGGACCATTGAGTACATGTAATCTCCCATCTTTTAAAAAGCCAATACGACAGTCGCCATACTTGCGAAAATGATAGACCGTGCCGGCCTGATACCGACCAGGTAGTGAACGTTGATCAGGCAGACCCATTTCTTGAACTTGAACAAAACGATGCGTTAAAAGCACATCCAATAAAGTTTGGCTGCTCTGCCAACCTCGGTTTACAATGCGGGAAACGTGATTCTTTTTCATGACCTCTTGATTTGTTGACAAAGAAGGCCATGCACATTGTAATGAATTTACAAAGTGAAATAATTATGGAAGCGCTTTATGCCAAGCTTCGTACTCTCGCTGAATGGACTTATATAATAAGTCAGCCATCTTGCGAGCACCCGATGGGGTGAAGTGAGTGTAATCAGGTCCGGCATAAGGAGGACTATTTTTTACCCAACTTACCATCGAATTGCGACCGCCCATCACGGAGTACATATCCCAAAAGCCACAATTTTCTGCAAAAGCCGCTTCCTTCATAGCCAACACTACATCTTCCAAATGCGGCCAAGTTTGATACACCCCATCCACACTCGTACTCATATCAGATGGACCAATGATCAAAAAAGAAGCATTGGGATTGAGCGATTTCATGTATTGGATTTGGGCTCGAAAAAACTGTGCATAATCATTCGCCGACTTTTCACCAGTGATATAAGGTACCGAGTTTCCTCCAAATTGCATGATGACGAATTTCACATTCAGATCACGCATTTGTTGACTCAACTCACTGCCATCAATACGTTTGAAAATATTGCCGTTGCTGCCACGTAAAGCAATGTTATCGACATGCACTCCGCCCGAACTCTGCAATAAAACGGCTTGTACATCTGGACTGTCTGCGCCATAAAATTCAAAACGCAATTTCTTAGGAGTTCTCCCCAATCGCCAGGTCTTTTTGATAATGCCCGAATTGGCTTCATATACTTCACTCGAAATCACACTGTCGTTTGCTATGACATCAATACGCACACCCGCCTTATGATGACCGAAATACATCGTGGCTTCATTATATATGCGACAAGTCGATGACGACATTCCCGATGGACTGAATTCTAGCCAGGCGCTAGTGCTATCAGAAGCTGTGAAATTTCCATCTGCATGTTGTGGGGTGAACCGCCCGAATGAAGCCATTACACCATACTTGTTGTGTGAAGCTTTGCCGTCATCAAATCCATAGGCCGTGTATCGCTTCCAATTTCCGCTTTGACGCTGGGTAATGGCTGCGCTCGCAGTAATAGGCACTGGGCAAACCAATCCCGGACCGGAACCGCCAAAATCTGCCTGCCAACGCTCGCGCAACATGGATGTCATACGATCGCTCTCTATTTGAGAGTCTCCGTAATGAAGAATATGAGTGTTCTCTCCTTTGTCGC
>JBMOFW010000009.1:0-27813 GCA_049318685.1 Flavobacteriales bacterium | reverse complement strand
ATACTTTAATCAAGGTGAATGAAGTGGTGTCTTCAAAAGATTCGATCGGTGTGCGTCCTTCGTTGGCAGCGAAGTGCGCATCCCAAATATAAATATCTTTTGATACCAAACGTTGCGCGGGCAAAGAATCATTTGGAAAATAGGGTCGAATCGGCCCTTGTACGAATGGATCGGAGTCGGTGTCGAATGCAATTTGTGGATCCGAATACCATACTCGATTGAACTCGCCACGATGTTCGGTGAGCCATTTGGTGACATCATGCATCACCGCTTGACCGCGCATACGGCGCATGGGTAGAGGGAAAAACAGAAAAGGCATGATCAATATAGCAATGCAATAAAATGAGATGAAGCGATTGCGCTTTTTGATGTCTTGCAAAAAGCGTTCGTTCATCCAATTCAGTCCACGGTTGGCGGTAACGGCATACAGCGGCATCAATGCGGCGAGAACGCGAATTTCCCCAACACTGGCCAATTTGCCAAGCCACCAGGCCAAGCTGTGAAACAACAAAAAGATGAAGGCCGGAAGAAAAACCAACCAAAATTCTTTTTTAATCGAAATTTCTAATTTGCCCGAGTGACGTTGGAGTGTGCGCAGAAGCCAAAAAGTTCCGGCACAAAGTGCGATGAAGGTGGGTACGCCCCAAGTAACATAATTGGTCGAAATGAAATGATGCCAATTGCCGCTTCCGTAGAAATCCACATTCACTTCATAAGGGTTTTTGTGGAAGACCCATAGAATGTCGTGAAAATAGAAGAGGTATCCGAGGATGCTATAAACCACGGTGCCGAAACCGAGAAGGACGAAAGGAATCCATTGGCGGCGCATCAAAAACCAGAGACTGATAAATGGAATAAGCACAAATCCTTCGGTGCGAACGAATGGCAAAAAAGAAAGCAACAGCGCCCCGGCATACCAGCGTTCGGTCATGATCCAATAGGTACTCACCACGATGACCGTGCTGAAGAGAATTTCGGTCATGGCTGAGTTGAGATGCACGAAGTAGATAGGCGCACAGATCATCATGAGTGCTGCCGGCCAGGCCAAACGGTGATTCAAGTGTCGCGCGATGAGATAGGTGTACCACGCGGAGATAAGACCGAGAATGGTATTTTCAATTTTCACTGCGGTATATCCCCATTGAGCAAACGGAGCGATGACAGCCGTGAAGAATGGCTTGCCCCAATGATCGAGAAAAAGAAAGGGATGATTGAACGCCCATTTGGCGATCATGAAGTGTTGGAAAGTATCTCCCCCTTGATAGGCACCAGAAGAAAGGGCTACCAAAAGAATCAGCACCACACCGCCAGCTAAAAGAAACGTTAAGATCTTTTTATTCTCTTCCATTGGCCAAATATAATCAGCCCCGCTTAGGTTCGGAAGTTCGAAGGTTTGAAGGTTTGGAGGTTTGAAGGTTCGAAGGTTTGGAGGTTCGGAGGTTTGAAGGTTTGAGAGTTTGAGAGTTTGGAGGTTTGAACGTTGAGGAAACTTTCAGACCTTTGAACATGACAACCTCCAAACCTTTAAACATTAAAACCTCAAAACATTAGAACCTCTAAACCTTTAAACGTGTGGACGAATTCATTACCATAAAGACTTACCCTGATCATATACGTTTGATGACCGAACGCATATATCTGGAAACAAATGGAATTCAATGCAAATTGAAAAATGAGCATATAGGATTAATGAATTCAAAATTGGCATCGGCAATAGGTGGTATTGAATTGCAAGTAGAAGCGCAAGAATTTGAGCGAGCGTGTAACCTCATGGTTGCGAAAGGATATTTGGCGTCGCATCCTAATCATCATGAAGAGAAAAATTCTGGAATAGTCGTGTGGGGAGCGAATTGGCCTCTATTGAAATCACTACGTCCTGAACAGAGAATAATCGTAATAATGGCGGTAATATTCTCCAGCATTTTAATTGGGTATTACCTGCTATTCGTGCCTTAACTCCCAGGTTCGAAGGTTCGGAAGTTCGAAGGTTCCAAGGTTCGAAAGTTTGAAGGTTTGGAAGTTTGAGGGTTTGAACGTTGAGGAAACTTTCAGACCTTTGAACATGAGAACCTCTAAACATTAAAACCTTCAAACTTCATCCTTCAAACTTCAGCCTTCAATCGCTACGGGAGTGAGGTGTTGGACGGATTTTCCGGCCTTCAACAGCGCCCGAATTTCTGTACTTGAAATGTCAATGATGCGCTTACTGATGCAATAGATGTTGGGATGAGATGGTACAGCTTGATCAACCCCACTGCGTTCGAAATAGGCAATGGGATACTGCAACAACTCTTCGTAGCGCTTCCATTGGGGCAATTGAACCACCGAGTCACGCCCCATAATGATGGTGAACTGCACATCGGGATGGCGCGCAGTGAGCGCTTCCATGGTTTGAATGGTGTACGATGGTGTAGGGAGGTGCAATTCAATATCGCACAATTTGATTTGTGGAAAATGAATCAGCGCAGCTTCGCACATGGCCAATCGTTTTTCAATGGGAGCCAAATCAGCTTCTGATTTCAACGGATTGTGCGGACTAATCACCAACCACAATTCGGCGAATTTTCCGGTGTTGATGACGTCTTGGGCAATAATCAAATGTCCAAAATGAATAGGGTTGAATGAACCAAAATATAAAGCGATGTGCGTCATGAGCGGATGAATTCGCGCACCTTGTCTTCTGCTTGTTGCAAGGCCAATTCCAATTTGTCATTGACCAAAATGAAATCAAACTTGGGTGCAAAATCCATTTCATGTTGCGCTTTTTCGATGCGTATGGCGATTTTTTCTGCAGTCTCTGTGGAACGATTGCGCAAGCGGAATCGCAATACTTCAATGCTCGGCGGTTGAACAAATACGGCAAGTGCCTTATCACCAAAAATCTTCTTCAAATTCAATCCGCCAACAACATCGACATCGAAGATTACATTCTTGCCCTCAGCCCAAATTTTTTCAATCTCAGATTTGAGTGTGCCGTAGTACTGATCTTTATATACTTCCTCCCATTCGAGGAAATCTCCATTTTTAGCTTTTTGTAAAAAAGTAGAAGCACTGAGGAAGTGATAATCTTTGCCATCTTCTTCATGGTTGCGGCGTGCCCTGCTGGTGGCACTTACAGAGAATGAAAGACGCAAGTCGGGGTTGTTCAGCAGGTGATGAACGATCGTGGTTTTACCGGCTCCGCTCGGAGCTGAAAAGATGATGGCCTTTCCTTGTGTTAATTCCATAAGCGAATTTACAAAATCAATCAGAGAACGTTGTTAATCTGCTCCTTGATCTTTTCGAGTTCGTCTTTCATTTTAACAACAATCTTTTGCATTTCGGCATCATTGGCTTTGGATCCAATGGTGTTGATCTCTCTACCAATTTCTTGTGAAATAAATCCAAGCTTTTTACCTTGTGACTCGCTGCTGAGTTCTTCTTCGAAGTGCTCACAGTTGGTGGTCAAACGTTGATATTCTTCAGTGACATCCAAGCGCTCCAAATAATAAATCAATTCCTGCTCAAAGCGATTAGGATCGATTTTATCAATGGGAATAAACTCTGCAAGATTGTTTTTTAATTTTTCTTTGATTTTCTCAGTGCGGGCTTTGATCGGGGCTTCGAGCATATCGCGCAATTCGAGTATGTAACGAATGCGTTTGCGGAAATCTTCTTGAAGTTTGGCACCCTCGATTTTGCGGTAATTGTCAAACTTCTCGTAGGCTTGTTTGGCCAAAGCCATCACCTGATTCCATTCCTCTTCATTGAACTCTTGCGTTTCAGGTTTCATGACATCCGGAATGCGCATCAACGCATTGAGATAGTCGGCATGGGTCATCCCCACCTTGTCTCCAAAAGATTTGAGATCGAGGTAGTAACTCTCCATTAACTGCACATTGAGCGCAGTGCGTTTTTCGGCTTCAAGACTTTCGTAGTAAATCAGCCCATCGGCTTTTCCGCGCAACACAGTTTCGCTGAGCCATGTGCGCAACTCAAGTTCTTTCTCTCGATATAAACTTGGAATGCGCAAATTCAAATCGAGTTGCTTGCTATTCAGCGAACGAATCTCAACGGTGAATTTCTTTTGTCCTACGGTTCCTTCGGCTTTTCCGAAGCCTGTCATTGATCTTAGCATGTGCAATCACCACATTTTAGAGTGGCATATTTGAGTGTTTCTTTTTCGGTGTTTTTTCGGCTTTGTTTTCCAACATAGCAAAAGCACGAATCAATTTTTCACGGGTCTGTGAAGGTTTGATGACTTCGTCGACATAGCCGCGCTCTGCCGCGCTGTATGGGTTGGCGAAGAGCTCTGCATATTCGGCTTCTTTCTCTTTCCACTTGGCAGCAGGATCGGGTGCTTCGGTAATTTCTTTTTTGAAAATAATCTCTGCAGCACCCTTGGCACCCATCACTGCAATCTCAGCTGAGGGCCAAGCGTAGTTCATATCTGCACCGATGTGCTTTGAGTTCATCACGTCATACGCTCCGCCATAAGCTTTGCGGGTAATCACCGTAACACGAGGTACGGTAGCCTCACTGAATGCATAAAGCAATTTAGCGCCGTTTGAAATAATGCCATTCCATTCTTGATCGGTACCAGGTAAAAATCCAGGTACATCTTCAAATACGAGAAGTGGAATATTGAAGGCGTCGCAAAAGCGCACAAATCGAGCGGCTTTGTTGGATGATTTGATATCCAAAACACCTGCGAGATAAGCGGGCTGATTGGCGACTACACCGATGCTTCGGCCAGCGATGCGGGCAAAACCGACGATGATATTTTCTGCATAATCTTTATGTACTTCCATCCACGAGTTGTCGTCGATCACTTGTGTAATCACATCGTGCATGTCGTAAGGTTGGGTCGGATTAGCAGGGATAATGGTATCGAGCGTAGGACGCGATTCGTCTCCTCCGCTATAGGCCATAGATGGGGTTTGCTCTTCGCAGTTTTGAGGCATGTACTCCAAAAGCGTACGTACTTTTTGCAGCGCGATGATATCGTTTTCTGCGGTGAAATGAGTCACACCACTTTTCGTACTGTGGGTGCTCGCTCCACCAAGCTCTTCACTGCTTACTTCCTCATGTGTAACTGTCTTCACCACGT
Organism: Flavobacteriales bacterium; assembly: GCA_049318685.1. GTDB lineage: Bacteria > Bacteroidota > Bacteroidia > Flavobacteriales_D > Sanyastnellaceae > JAIXWP01. The sequence continues at coordinate 22,724 of JBMOFW010000009.1, read as the reverse complement.
TAGGACCAGTCACAAACATATAGCTGGTGTTTTCGACCATCATGATGAAATCAGTGAGGGCTGGACTATATACAGCACCACCGGCGCATGGGCCCATGATCACGGATATTTGGGGAACAACGCCACTGGCTTGCACATTGCGATAAAAAATATCGGCATAGCCACCGAGCGATACCACACCTTCTTGGATGCGGGCTCCACCGCTATCGTTGAGTCCGATAACTGGAGCGCCATTTTTCATAGCGAGATCCATGATGCGAACTATTTTCTCGGCATGAGCTTCTGCAAGTGACCCACCCATTACGGTAAAATCTTGTGAAAATACATAGACCAAGCGGCCATGAATGGTGCCGTATCCTGTCACAACTCCATCACCGAGGAAGGTTTCTTTATCGAGGCCAAAATTGGTGCTGCGGTGGGTCACCATCATGCCCAATTCTTCAAATGAACCTTCGTCTAAGAGAAAACTAATACGCTCACGTGCGGTGAGTTTGCCTTTTTTATGTTGGGCATCAATGCGTTTCTGCCCGCCGCCAAGCTGTGCCTCAGCGATTTTATGGTCGAGTAAACTGAATTTATCTTGCATAAGGCAAATATAGGGCAAAATGAAGGCATAGGTCTGTAGGCTGTAGTCGCTTCAAGTTCATTCTCCCGTTCACCCATTTCCCGGTCCATGAGCTTGCCGAAGGGTGGTCCCTGAGCTTGTCGAAGGGTGGTCCCTGAGCTTGTCGAAGGGCCCATTTTCCCATTTTTTTGGTTTTCCCTTCCTCAAGAAAGCTCTATTTTAGTACTATAATCAAAAGGCTATGGACAATACACTAAATATTATACGATGGAGTGCACGCGGATTGGGAATACTCTTCGCTTTGTTTATTAGTCTTTTCGCGCTGGACGTGTTTACGGAATACACCGCTGCTGCGGATATTGCCAAGGCGCTTTTGATTCATTTGATACCCACGTTTGTGGTGCTGCTCGTGCTGGTTCTTGCTTGGCGCTGGGAACTGATTGGCGCCATTGGCTTTACACTTCTCGGCCTTGCCTATATTGTGACCTCTCTTGGGCGTTTCCCTTTTTCAACATATTTGCTCATCGCCGGACCGCCCATTGTTATCGGTATGCTCTTCTTCACCGCCAACCGCCTTTCCTCCTCCGGAAAATTCGAATAGTATTCCCGAAATCTGTCTTTATTTCTAGATACAGCCCTGTTCACATTCTTAGTTTCAGTCTCGAATATTTCTGCGATATCTCGATCTAGAATGACTTGTACACCTCGAATGACAAAATCCTCGTTTTGATATTTAGTTTTTGAATCTCCGTTCGGAATCTCTGTTCGGAATCTCTGTTCGGAATCTATGTTCGGAATCTCTGTTTGGAATCTCCGTTCGGAATCTCCGTTCGGAATCTATGTTCGGAATCTTTGTTCGGAATCTCCGTTCGGAATTTCCGTTCGGAATCTCTGTTCGGAATCTCTGTTCGGAATCTATGTTCGGAATCTTTGTTCGGAATCTCCGTTCGGAATTTCCGTTCGGAATCTCCGTTCGGAATCTATGTTCGGAATCCCTCTACACCGCCCTATAATAGGGATGCTCTTTGATATACCGCGTAAACCGATTTTCGGGAAGCTTAAATCGATACCCCAATGTTACTCCACTATTAATGAGTTGACGATTCACTTGAATGTCGTTGAACTTGAAAACATCAAAGTCTCCGGTAAACCAAGAGTAAATGAAAAAATTCGCACCATTGTAGCCAAAAGAAAAACGCGCATCACCGCTCGTGAAATGCATTTTTAATTCGCGCCTTACACCATTGCTCACATCATTCAATTTGCGATACTGCAACTGCGGGCCAACGCCCAACGTACCATTCGCGAATATTCTTTTGAAAATAACAAGGTTCACACTGACGGCCGGAACAACGGCAATACCCGCGAGTTTGATGCTATGTAAATTGCGATAGCCTTCATAATACTGTTCAGGGATATAATCACCAAAAAGGCCAGCACTGCTACCAATCTCTTGTGCGTAGCCATCAATGATTAAAACGAACGATGACGCAGACTTCAACTGCCGCTGCGTATTGGCATACGCAGCGGCATAACTGAAGTGTTTCTTTTTATTGCGGAAATACATAGCCTTGATCTTTCCGGTACGCACCAACAATTCCGGATTTTGATGATAAGGTGTTTCCACGGTAAAGTCTGGAATCGTTGAAATGTTTTGATCATAGAACCCTTTGTACATGCGGTAAAACGATTCGATGCGCCACCGTTTCAAGTTGAACGATAATGCTAAATTTCGCGCCGCTGAACGACCTGTCCGGTCTTCTAAACCTTTTTCTGCCGGTGTGCGCCAACTCAATGAGAAGGAAATTTTATCCCAATCAACGCCAATACCATTCATCAATCGGGATGATGATTTGTATTGAATAATGGATTGGCCTAATGTGTCGCCTACCAACGATTGCGTGATATCCAATTGCTGAAATCGCGCAAATTGAAATAGACTCACCACCAATCGATCGCGATAATCGGCGACATACGACGAATCATATTGAGCCCACAAACCATTCCCCGCGCAGCATAGCCCGATGACCAAAAGGCCTTGTCGAATGCAGTAGAGGAGTGCGTTCATACGACAAAAGTATCAAACCGTCGCTTAATGTTCGTGGTCGTGCTCGCCAATTCTCCAACGCAGCCCAACATATCCCATGCGCCCGAACACCGGACCCCAAATCAACGAGGCGTCGAAATACGAACTGGACGGATCTTCTGCGGAGATGATAGGTGTTTTTTGGAAGAAATTGGCCAGATTCTCTCCGCCGACATACACTTCGAATCGGTCATTGAAATGTCGCGAAATTTGAGCGTTAAACAACCAGTATGCACTGCTGTTTTCACCCAATTGCAATCCTTCTGGATTGGTGGCAGTCAATGGTAGACGTTGCTGATCGAGCCACTTCGCGGTGATGTCAAACATCCATTTTGCTTCGTTATCTTTCTCTTTCGTGCTGTAGGCGATATTGGTGAAAAAACGATGTTGTGCAATAAGTGGACGTGTCAATAGCTCATTGCCGTAGGTCGTTTTGGCATCCAACCATCGATATGCCAATCGCCATTCAAGGCGCTTCACCGGACTCCATTGCATTTCCACTTGTACACTGTTGGAATAGGATTGACCATCCAGTTGGTAAAACTTGATCACGGTCGGAGTTTCCCAATCGGCCACAATTTGCTCCTCAAAGCGCGTGTGATAAACATCAATGGCGATGGATGCTTCACGATGATTCAATTTGAAACGTTGCATAAATGCCAGACCAAAATTCCATGCCTCTTCCATCTTCATCCCAAATGGAGCTCCTGCATCGGAGCTCGTGATTTGTATATCGCGATTGCTGGCAAACATACCCACATGATCCATCAAGAGATTTGGTGAGCGGTAACCCTTACCGGCAGCGAGTTTGATCGATGATTGATCAGTAAAACTATAACGGGCATGGAGGCGCGGAGTGAAGAAGAAGCCATACGTATTGTGGATATCGCCGCGTAATCCGACAATCACAGACAAACGTTCCTCTAAATTATACGTATGTTCAATATAAGCACCGAACGTTTGTTCGGTTCGATCAAAATTGAGACTGTCTAGCCGTTCTGTATAATCATCCATATTGAAGCTGACACCTGCGGTGTATTTCAAGGATTCCGAATAACGTGAGGCGAACATGATATTAGCGCGAGCCGTGGTTTGTTGTCCGGAATAGCTTCTATAACCATAGTTTCCGCGCTGATCATGATAATTTAAAGATACTTGTGAACCGATACTCTGATAGTCTTTTTCTTCCCAAACATATCCGGTTTTTCCTACGAAATCATAGCGATCGGTGGTCATATTCACACCCCACAATTGCGCGCGTATTTCATCTTTTGGATCATAGTCAAGCTTTCCACTCACATTTTCCAAATGATGATAAGACAGGGTATAGTTTCCACGCAATCCATGGTGTCCAACATAAGACCATTCATTGCGCAAAGCGAGATTTTTGAAGAGAGGATTGTCTAAGAAGCCATCCTTATTCATGTCAAATCGCTGTTGCGCCATAGCTCCATGAAGCGCGAATGTGTTGTGCCAGTGATGGTTGATTTCGGCATTCCAAACTCCGTTGAATTCATACCGACCTTGGCTGCCTCCATAGGCATTGATAAAAGCCCGTTCCTTCATTTCCGGACCTTTGTGTCCGACATTGATTTGTCCGGTGATACTTTCAAATCCGCTCACTACCGATCCAATGCCTTTTGAAATGGCAATTTCACGCACCCACGGTCCGGGAACATAGGTCAATCCGTAAATCGAAGCAAGACCACGCACTGTGGGAATATTGTCGAATAAAATTTGCGTGTATTTTCCATCCAACCCGAGCATCTTGATTTGACGCGTGCCGGTAATGGCATCGGTAAACGAGGCATCAATGGAAGCGTTCGTCTCAAAGCTTTCGGAGAGATTGCAGCAGGCGGCCTTGCACAATTCTTTTTCGGTCATGGTTTGAGACAATTGTGCATCCCGCAAGTTGATTTTAGTGGCACCGGTTTCTTGCTCAATTTCTACCGCATCCAACTGTTTGGATGGTTGAAGAATGATCTCCAGGTCTTCTTCTCCACGATACACTTGCTCATAGGGAAGATACCCAAGATGATTGATCATGAGTGTGTCATTAGGACTTGGTTTAAGATGAAAATGACCGTTTTCATCCGCTTCTGCCCCTTGAAATGTACCTTTCCAATAGACCTTAACGAAGGGAATGCCCTGTAATGTGCCATCCGGCAGCTGCTCGTATACATTTCCATGTATCATTTGGCCCCACACACTTCCACCCAGAAAGCATGCGAATAATACTAAGATGTACCGCGCCATTAGTGTTTTTCTTGTTCGCGGTATTTACAACAGTCGTGGGTCTTGGCATATTGCTCTTCGGTAGCCTTCGACTTTTCGGTATCATAACCAACTTCATTCAATAGCGCATGCAATTGATCTTCGGTTATTTTTTTCGGCTTGTAAGTCACGGTGAGCACATTGTTTTCCAGATTGAAATCGGCTACGACAACGCCTTTGACATCCATCGCTTTTTCGATGGTGGTTTCGCATAAGCCACAGATTCCCGATACATTAAAGGAGGTGGTGATGGTGCGCGGGGTTTGCGCCAATAGAGCAGTGCTCATGCTAAGGCTAAAGAATACTAAAATAAATTGTTTCATGATAATTTCTTTTTTGAATTGAATAAAAAAACTGAGGACCAAACTCCTTGGACTAAAAGGAGTTTATTCAATGAAAAAAGAAATATTAAGCGTAAAGAATGCGTGATGAGAAAAGCGTATACAGCGGTCGTTTTATCAACGGCGGACTGCTATCGCTGCTATAAAATCCACTTGCAGTGGAAAGGATATTTTCAAATAATTCAACAGCGATAGGCTGTTGGTGATCTACAAAAGCAATATCAAAATGGAGAACTTCGCTTCGGAGATGATCTGACTCCAATTCTAAATGCACATCTTCGTCGGAGCAGCAATTGGGCGAGAGCATTGCACCGTCAAAATCATGATGCTCATGATCATGTGACGGGCAGCATGACTTGGTCTCATGTCCAATGCCTACGTGTTTGAGATCACCTTTGCAGTAGTGAAAATGCAGACTCGCCCCAGTATTCAGAAGGGTGTAGATACTGAGAATCAGTATAACAACGAGTCTTTGCATAGATGCAAATATACTTTTTTTTACACACCCAATTCAGTACGAATGGTTTTGATGCGTTCAATGATGGTGGAAACTTGATTTCTATATTGCTCTTTTCCTTGAAATTGTTCTTTAATTGAAAAATAGAACTTGATCTTGGGCTCAGTTCCGCTAGGACGTGCGCTGATTTTACTTCCATCTTCAAGAATAAATTGCAACACATTCGAACTTGGAAGGTCAAGCTTCGTTTCCTCACCTGATTGAAGATTTTTTGAGAGGCCTGAAACAATGTCGCGCACTTCGACCACGGGCGATCCACCCAGTGTTTTCGGTGGATTGCTGCGCAAATCCGTCATCATTTGTTGGATCTGTGCCACTCCGTCCATCCCTTTGATGGTGATGGAAACGAGTTCTTCATGATACAGGCCATGTTCGCTATAAATATCCATCAACATGCCATATAGCGAGTTGTCATTGGCTGAAGCCCATGCTGCCATTTCAGCTATAATCACCGCCGACAATACAGCGTCTTTATCACGCACAAATTCCCCTACCAGATAACCGTAGCTTTCTTCACCACCTCCAATGAAATACTCGTGTCCTTCTTTTTCGCGCATCACTCCGGCGATGTATTTGAATCCGGTGAGGGTGTCATAGTATTTTACCGAATGCGCAGCGGCGATATCTCCTATCAAATTGGTGGTCACAATGGTCTTGGCCACGTATTCTTTTCCCGTCAATAATCCACGCTCTTTACGCCGCAAAATTTGATAGTTCACCAACAAACTGCCGGTCTGATTGCCATTGAGCAAGATGAGTTCGCCTTGATCATTGCGTACGGCAATGCCCACACGGTCGGCATCGGGATCTGTTCCTAAAACCAAATCGGCACCATGCGTATTCGCTAAGTTCATCGCCAAGTTCATGGCATCTTTTACTTCCGGATTGGGCGATTTAACCGAAGGGAAATTGCCATCTGGTTTAGCTTGCTCCTCTACGACTAGAATATTCTTGAAGCCAAGTGCATTCAACGCGGGCGGAACCATTGTAATGCCTGTTCCGTGAATAGAAGTATAGACGATCTTGAGATCTTGTGCTTTCACAATTTCGTCTTTCGCAAAAATGAGGTCGTTCAATTTTTGCAAATACACCGTTTCGACTTCTGGGCCAATGCGATCGATGAGATGAGGTTGTGCATTGAAATTGACCGCGTGCAAGCCCTCTACCGTGCGCACTTCCGCAATAATACCTTTGTCGTGTGGTGGCAAGACTTGCGCACCATCTTCCCAATAGACTTTGTATCCATTGTATTCAGGAGGATTGTGTGAAGCGGTGATCACAATACCCGCTTGGCACTCTAATTCGCGCACAGCGAATGAGAGCACTGGTGTCGGACGTAATTCAGGGAATAGTTTTACCCGAATGCCGTTGGCTGAAAGCACATCGGCAGCTGTTTGAGCAAAGAATGCGCTATTGTTACGCGAATCATATGCTATGGCCACCGCACTCTCTGTGGTCGGGAACTGCTTTCGAATATAGTTCGCAAGTCCTTGTGTGGCCGAACCAATAGTGTACTTGTTGATACGATTGGTGCCAACGCCCATTACGCCGCGCAATCCGCCTGTTCCAAAATCGAGATCGGTGTAAAATGATTCGATCAAGTTTGCCGGGTCATGATCAAGCATGCGTTGCACTTCTTGACGTGTTTCGGCATCTACGGCTTCAGTTAGCCAAGGACTGACCTTGTTCAGTATATCTTGTGAGATTTCTGTGCTCATACATTTTCGTTCTGGATGCAATATTCGAGACCTTCTTGCCAACTTAAAAGCGAAAGGCCGGTATTTTTTAAAAAAAGTGACGTGTCCATCTTTGAATACGCCGGACGCTTCGCCTTCTGCGGAAATGCATCGCTATTGACCGGAGAAACGGGAACGTTCAGGTGGTGCTTGTCTACAATAGCTTGGGCAAAGTCAAACCAACTTGCTGTACCTGTCTGCGTGTAATGATAAGTGCCGAACGGAATCGATTCTCCGGAGGCAAGTATATCTATCATTTTAACCAAATCTTCTGCCAGCAAGCGTGCATAAGTGGGTGATGCAAATTGATCACTAACCACACTCAAGGCAGCGCGCTCTTTCGCAAGACGAATCATGGTTTTATAAAAATTGTTGCCAAATGTGCTGTACAACCAAGACGTGCGTAAAATGAAATGAGCAGGGCTGGCTGCCGAAACAGCGATTTCTCCATCCAGTTTGGATTGGCCATAAACACTCAGCGGTGCTGTAGGTGAACTTTCTGTGTAAGGCGCTTTTCCTTTTCCATCAAAAACATAATCAGTGGAGATGTGAAACAAGGTGGCGCCGTATTGATGCGCCGCCGCCGCCAAGTAGCCAGGAGACGCTGCGTTGCCTAACATACAAGCGTCGCGATCTTCTTCGGCTTTTTCTACATTGGTGTAAGCCGCACAATTGATGATATACTCTGGCTTGTGGTGATCTACATAATCGGAAATTGCTGCGGCATCGGTGACGTCCAATTCTTGCCTGCCGGCAAAGATCCAATGATGGTGTTGATTGCTATTTGAAACAACACGAAGTTCTTGTCCCAGCTGACCGTTGGCTCCGGTCACGAGTATAATACTCATAGTTTCTTGATCTGTTCAGCCAATATACGGCAATTCCTTTACCTTTGTTATGGCATAATCATTGGGTGGCTCGCTATAAAATTCACCATTATGAAACAGATCTACCTCCTTTCTTCGCTGATGTTGATGGTCGTTTTTTCTGCACAAGCACAAAAACGTCATCGCGGTCCTTCACTTGGGGTGGGTATTCAAGTGGCTCAACCCATTGGAACTTTCAAAGAAAAATATGACGGTGTACCCGCCGGTGTTGCCGGTACTTTCACCGGGCCACTAAGCAATTCTCCTTTCGAGGTGGGCCTTGGGTTCGCTTGGAACAATATGGGAGCCGATGATGAAGATGTAAGTGTGCTAATGGGGCAAGATGCCGCAGGCGACGATATCTACGAAATGGGTACCATGCGAATTCGAAGCAATAATTATCGCTACCAAGCTGTAGCCCGATTCAGACCTTTTGCCGGAGATATTCAAGTCTATGGCGACTTAACCGCCGGTGTGGAAAGATTTACCACATTTACCGATATCGAGGTGAATAGCAGTGGATACACTGAAGTGATTGAATACCGAAATCAACATCACGATTTTGGTTGGACCGTAGGTTGGGCTGCTGGAGCGCGTGTGCGCGTGGGAAATGGATTCTTTATCGACGCCCGTTTCGAAAAATTGCAAGGTGGCGTTGCCAAATATGTCGATCAAGAATCTATTGTAGTGGACTCTGAGAATGCGGCGATTTCTTTTGAAACGCTTGAAACCCGTACCGATAAATTTACCTATCAGTTAGGATTGGCGCTGGAGTTTTAGTCGAATTATTTCGAACGTATCGCATCCACCGGATTCAACCGTGATGCTTTCCACGCCGGTATAATTCCGCTGATAACACCAACCACAACGGAGATAGTCAAACCCATGACTATGCGGGAGAATGGAAGAATAAACTCGAAGTCCAATGCTGATGTCATAATTTGCGCGAGAATCCACACAAAAAGCAACCCAATCGATCCGCCGATAATACACAAGGCTATCGATTCAAACAGGAATTCAAATAAGACAAAATAATTTTTTGCCCCTAACGATTTTTGGATGCCAATAATATTGGTGCGTTCCCTTACCGAAACGAACATAATATTGGCAATACTAAAAGCCCCCACCAATATGGCAAAAACACCAATGATCATTCCGGCAACATTGAATACCCCAACAATACTATCAACCATACCTGAAATCATTTCTGCTTCAATGATTGAAAAATCGTTGTCTTGACGTGGTTTGATGCCTCTAATTTCACGAAATGTAGCAATTACGTCATCTTTCAACTCATCTGGCGTGACACCGGATTTGGCTTTGATAATGATGGACGTGTCTTGATTTTTTACATCGATCAAGCGGATGCCAAATTCTACCGGAATAAATACCGCCATGTCCATGCCATTCCCAAAAAGTGATGCCCCCTCTTTCTGTAAAACGCCAATTATATGAACCCTCAATCCACCAAGTGTAATTTCCTTGCCTAAAGGATCTATGGTGCCAAACAATTGATTGCGCACTTCATCTCCAATAATGGCCACGTTTTTTCCACCGCTGCATTCCGCTTCAGTAAAATACCTGCCGGAAGAAATTTTCAATGCAATGGTTTGATTGTACTGATAACTTACCGTAGTGACATAAGCAGGATCCAAAAAATTGTTCCCGTATTCCGCTAATTTTTCTGTCGATGCTTGAAACGCGATGGCTTCATAATTGTCTAGTCGTTTTTCCAAGCGCTCTAAGTCACGTAAGGAAGGTTGGCGGCGACTCATGTATTTCCACCAAGCATATTCTTCATCGCCTTCTTCCGGACCCATGGGCCACTTCTGAACAAAGAGGATATCCGAGCCGATCATCTCTAAACTCGACTTCATATCTGCTTCCATCGAATCCACCACACTCAACACGAAAATGATGGAGAATATCCCAATGGTCACGCCCAACAACGACAAGGTTGTCCTCAGCCGATTGGTCACCAAGGCTTGCCAAGCAAACAAAAAACTCTCTTTAATCAGTCGAATGATCATACCGCACGAAACTAATCAGGTTTGCCCAAATTACGGTTTTCGATGTGATGAGCGGTATTTTAGACCCCTGAATACAATTTTTCACCGGCTTCTGCATTAGCCTGCCGCCTTGCCTTGTGTTGAGCCTCCTCAGACATATTGCCCTTTCTGGAGGGCTGTTGATGTTGTTTTTCCTGACGACACAATCGGCCATGGCCCAATTTTCCAACGAACGGCTAAAACACGTGGCTGTGACCGATTCCATTTCGCCGGATTCGCTCTCCATTATACCGGGATCTTTGAAAATGGCTCCGACTTTGGCCGATTTGAAGGCTTCTACTTCTCTGATTACCTCTTGGAAACTCAATGCCGCTGGCACCGCGATACGCTTCAATGAACCGATCCCGCTTGATTCGGTTTGGATTCAATACCGGGTATTTCCTTTTCGAATGCCCGCATACTGGCAAAATAAAGACCTCGGCCTCATGGGCAGTGGAAAAACAACACGGCTCAATCCAATTTCATCTGGTTCGGCGAGTACCACTTTTCTGGATGATAGCAATATTCAAAAGTCGGGAAACATTTCACGAGGTATCGCTTTCGGAAATGCGCAAAACCTCAGTGTCAATTCGACGTTGAATCTGCAACTGAGTGGACGAATTACAGAACGCTATCAATTGCTCGCCTCGATTTCGGATGATAATATTCCTATTCAACCCAACGGAAATACGCAGCAACTGCAGGATTTCGATCAGGTGTATATCCAAATATTTGATGAGCGCACCAAATTAATCGCCGGCGATTTCATTTTGAAACGACCAAGTGGTTATTTCATGAATTATTTCAAACGCGCTCAAGGCTTGTCTGTGGCGACGTCGACCAAACCGAATGACCAACAACGGTTTTGGAAAATAGAATCCTCTGCGTCGATCAGCAAAGGCCGATTTGCACGGAATAGTTTCAACGGCGTAGAAGGAAACCAAGGTCCGTATCGGCTCACGGGTGCGGATGGCGAAACTTTTATCATTATCCTCGCTGGAACGGAAGCCGTGTATATCGACGGTCAAAAACTTGAACGCGGACAAGACAAAGATTATGTGATTGATTACAACGCGGCTGAAATCACGTTTACGCCAAAGAATTTAATTACCAAAGATCGACGCATAGTAGTGGAATTTCAATATTCGGACCGCCGGTATTCGAGGCCATTGCTTCACACCAATTTGTCGTACGGAAATCAATTGAGTCAAACCTATCTCAATCTGTATAGCGAGAATGATGCGAAAAATCAACCACTTCAACAAGATCTCGATGCCGAAAGTCGGCGTATTATGACCTTAGCAGGCGACGATATTTTTGCAGCAACGATAAGCGGCGCAGATAGCGTGGGTTATTCTTCTTCTCAAGTCCTCTATGCATTGGTGGATTCGCTCGGCTTCGATACCGTTTGGGTATTTTCAACCAACTCAGCCGTTGCATTATATCGTGTACAATTCTCAGCCGTGGGACAAGGCAACGGCGATTATGTGGAAGATGGATTTACAGCGAATGGAAAGAAATTTAAGTGGATCGCCCCTGTTTTGGTGGATGGTGTTTGGATTCGACAAGGAAATTATGCACCCATTGTTTTGCTGACCACGCCAAAGAAAAAACAGATGATAGCCATCGGACATGAACAACGCAATATCCGCGGTGACTTTTGGAAAGTGGAGTCCGTGCTTTCGATCAACGATCTGAATACGTTTTCGGAAAAGGATAGTAATGATGACGTGGGGCTGGGTTTTCGTGGTGATTTCCTTATAAAAAATATACGCAGTGAAAAACGAACACGACGTCGGAATCCGGAACCGATGGCGCGCATTTTTCTGAATGGAAAATACGAGTACACATCCATGTATTTTTCGCGCATCGAACGATTTCGCGAGGTGGAATTCGAACGCAATTGGAATTTGCTCAATACAGCCATGAACAATGATTTGCATTGGGCTGGACTAGGCATTGGTTGGGCCAAAGAGCGTGTTGGAAATATAGAATTAAATAGCGAGATGGTGACACTCGGAAACGGCTACCAAGGGTATCGCGGTGTGTGGAAAAATGACATTGCAAGTAAAGGGTGGATTGTGCAAAGCAACGCCTCTATACTGGAAACACAAGGGACAACCACGACTTCATTTGTTCGCCATAAAGCCATTCTTTCGAAGACCATTCGCCGACTCAAAATTGGATTCAAAGATGATCATGAATGGAACAGATATTATGATCAACGTCGAGATAGTTTGAATGCCGCATCCTATCAATTTTATGATTGGCAAGTGGAATTGGGGACTGCAGATTCATTGAAGAATAATTTCTCTATTTACTATCGTGATCGCACAGATTGGAAGCCATCAGCGGGCAATTTGGCTCGAGCTGCCCATGCCGATCAGTATGGGGTTATTTTTCAAATGAGACGAAGTGTTGAAGAAAAATTGAATGTCAACGTTTCAAATAGAAGATTGCGCGTAGTCGATCCGGAATTGTTTACTTCGCAGCCGGAAAACACCTTGGTAGGACGCATCGAATACTATCGCCGCGCCAAAAATGGATGGATCACATCTTCCACTTTTTATGAAATAGGAAGTGGGCTAGAACAAAAAAAAGAATTCATATTTTTTGAAGTGCCCGCCGGACAAGGTTCCTATGTGTGGATAGACTACAATAGCGACGGAGTGAAGGACTTGAATGAATTTGAGATTGCGCAATTTGCTTATGAAGCGAACTATATCCGCACCTACATACAAAGTACCGACTATATTCGAACATACACCAATCAATTTACCCAGTCGTTTCAATTTCAGCAAGGAAATGGAAAAAAGCAGGATTCCCGCTGGAGTCGCGTCGTGGGAAAATTCTCCGATAATGTGGCGTTTAAAGCAGATCGCAAAACGTCGCGCGAGGACGATTCAGACCGATTTAATCCTTTGCTAACGGATATAGCCGATAGCGTGCTGATTGCTATCAATAGCTCATTTCGAAATGTGCTATTCTTCAACAAATCCAATCCCAAGTTCGGTTTGGACTACACCATTCAACAATTAAATACGAAGAATTTGTTGAGCAATGGATTTGAATCGCGCAATGATCAATACCAGCAATTCGGTTGGCGATGGAATTTCTTTGGTGATTTTAGTTTTCTAGGAGAAGCGAATAATGGAAGAAAAGAAGTATCGAGCGATTTTCTCAATGGCCGAAATTATGTCATTGCATACACGTCAGCGAAGCCGAGGTTTTCTTGGCAAAATGGCGCCCTATCGAAAGTAACCGCTGTAGGAGAATGGATTGAAAAAAGAAATACGAGTGGCACAGAAAAGACGTCTATTTTGAAATACGGCATTGAATCAAGTGTCAATTCGCCGGGCAAAGGCGTGTTTTCGGCGAGCGTGAATTTTTATAACATTCAATACAACAGTAGTGTCGGCAACTCCTTGGCCTTTGATATGCTTGAAGGTTTAAATCCGGGCTTCAATGCTACTTGGACGGCAGGCGTTCAACGCACAGTGGCCAACAATCTGCAATTGACCATCAATTATTTTGGTAGAAAGCCAGAGGGTGTCAAGACCATACATAGCGGAGGATTGCAAATGAGGGCGTTCTTTTAATAAAGCATTGAAATTCTTAATCCTCAATATTGTTTTGAATACAGCGAATTGTCGAGTGCTTCACCTATCTTTGGACACCTAGGCCAAAGAACTATGCAAGATCAAATTTACATTGTGGGGGTGGGTGCTTCAGCCGGTGGGTTGGAAGCACTTACGGAGTTGTTTTCCAATCTTCCATTACCGATTAGAAAACATTGCGCTTTCATAGTCGCGCAGCATTTAAGTCCTCACTATAAAAGCATGTTGGTGCAAATTCTCTCGAAAGAGTCCAACTTGCCTGTAATTGAGGCCAAAAATCATATGGCCATTGAATTGGGTCAGATTTACATTACGCCACCAGATTATGATGTTAAAGTAGGTGGCGGTTTGTTAGTGTTGACCAAACCAAGCAATCCTACGGGACCAAAGCCATCGGTAGATGTGTTGTTTTCATCTTTGGCCAATGAATATAAATCGAAAGCTTTGGGAATCATTCTCTCCGGAACAGGGTCGGATGGTGCAGCAGGATTAGAGGCAATCAAATCCCAAGGAGGCTTTGCCATTATCCAAAACCCTGAAAACTCGAAGTATGATGGCATGCCCGTCGCATCGCTTCAAACTGGAGTGGTGGATTTTAGTTTACCGGCAAAAAAAATTGGAGAAAAATTAGAAGAGCTTCTTTTTCATGAAGATGCCCTCATTGTTACCGCTCAGGATGATGGTTTATTAAGTCAATTGCATACGTTGGTTTACGAGAAATACGGAACCAACTTCGAAAATTATAAGGACAGCACGATTTTACGCAGAATAGATAAATGTGCTAAAAACGCTGGAGTAAAGACGCTCGAAGAGTACTTGCGATTAGTGAGCACAAATGCGTTGGAATTGCAAAATTTATATGATAGTTTTCTAATCAACGTGACTTCTTTTTTTCGCGATCCGGATTCGTTTATTCGTTTGGAAAAGGAAATAGAAGAGCGTATTAAAAAATACACTCTAGAAAAAGATTTTAGAGTGTGGATCCCCGGATGTTCTACTGGTCAAGAAGCCTACAGTATGGCGATGATTATCCAGCGACAACTGGACTTGAGTGGTCGGCAAAATTGCATACTTCAAATTTTTGCGACCGATCTCGATGAGGATGCTTTATCTGTTGCCCGCAAAGGCGTTTATTCAGCAGAAGAAATAGCTGCAATCCCGGTGGCTTATCAACATGAGTATTTAGTAGAAACTTCTCAAGGTTATGAATTTTCAAAGAATATTCGTTCGCGTATTCTTTTTTCTAAACATGATGTTACGATCAACCCGCCTTTCCTCAAATTGGACATGGTGAGTTGTAGAAATTTACTGATTTATTTAAATAGTCATTTGCAACGGAAAATTTTTCCGGTATTTCATTATGCCATGAAGGAAAATGGACTGCTTTTCTTGGGAAAATCGGAAAGTGTACATGTCGTTGATGATTTATATGATGTGGTGGATGGGCATTTTAAAATTTTCAGAAAGCGTAAGTTTGGATCCATCAGTCAGTCGGTACGATTTAGTAATTTTCGTCCGCTGACGGTAAAGACGGAATGGGAAAGAAAGGCGGCACAATACACGGTAACGGATTATCATGCTCGTTTGCACGAAACCTTCGTCGGGCTCTCCGGACACGCTTATTTTTGTAGTTAATGGTATGATGGACATTATCGAAACAAAAGGCGATGTTAGTCCATTTGTGCAGATTCCGGAAGGGATTTTGAATTTGAATATTGCGAAGTTGTTGCGTTCAGAAGTGCAAGCAGAGGTGCGCAATGTGCTTATAAAGGCGATGAAAGAGCGGAAAAATATTTCCGGTCCTCTGCGCAAAGTACAGGTCAATAAACAATATTTTTTCATTCGAGTAGAATGTGGGTTGATTGGTAAAGATTTGACCCCGGATAGTGGTGAATTGTATTTGTTGATTATTGAGAAATTTGGTTTGGAGGATGAATTGAGCAAATTGCTTCCTCCTCATGTTGATCAAGATTCAAATCCGCGTATACAAGAGTTGGAAGAGGAATTGGCGCTTACGAAGGAACATTTGCAAACCTACATAGAGGAGATTGAAACGTCGAATGAAGAGCTCCAATCGTTGAATGAAGAGTTGCAATCGGCCAATGAAGAGTTGCAATCTTCGAATGAAGAACTGGAGACAACCAATGAAGAGTTGCAGGCTTCCAATGAGGAATTGCAAACCGCCTATTCGGAAATCAAACATATCAATGAAGAATTGTCGATCAAAGAAAATACGTTGCGAGAAACTATTGTTTTGAAGAATGCAATTTTTGACAACACCCAGCATGCAAATATTTTGATCAATAAAGACAATCAACTTGATTTATTTAATAGAGAAGCCAGACGCGTATTGAAAGTATTGGGTGTTAATCATCCAGAGGTGGGCACGAATTTTTTGGACATACTTCCCGAACAAGTTCAACACATGATGGAAGATCTAATCGATGCTGCGCGAGAAGAAGGACGGGTGGTAAAGGATTTGCTCGAAGTTGAAACCAAATCAGGGATGGCTTATTTTGAAATTTGCCTAACACCGGTTGTCGGTTCTATAGAACCCGTATACCGAAGTCTTGCCATAGGATTATTGGATGTGACGAGTGCCAAAGCATATGAAAGCGAATTGACCAAGAAGGATAAAATGCTGATGTCTCTGCTCGAATCAACCAGCAATTATCTTATCCGAACCGATATGGAGGGAAAGTATACGTACGTCAACGATGCCTTTTGTGAGAAGTTTGGATATGCTCGGGAGCAAGTGATAGGCAAATATTATGCACCTACAGTGCATCCAGAAGACATTAGAGAATGTGAAAAGGCTATCCAAAAGTTAAGCTCAGATCCGCATGGAGTGGCGATTTTTCAAATGCGAAAGCCCAATCCGGCCGGAGGTTTTTTCAATACAGAATGGGAGTTTGTGTTTGTGCATGATGAAAATGGCCAAATCGCAGAAGTGCAAGGGGTAGGACATGATATAACGGCTCAAACAACGGCCTTTGCAAAATTGGAAAAAGAGCGCAACGCGCTGGAATTGGTTTTATGGAGTGGACGCTTGGGGAGTTGGGAGTGGGACATGGAGCGTCGTGAAGTGAACTGCAATGCGTATTTGATGTCCCTCTTGGGTAAAGGCGATGATCCCACCCACATAAGTCATGGCGAATGGGAGACGTGGATTCATCCAGACGATACCGTAGTGTATACTCGCCAAATAGATGAGACCATTCGAGGCAATATTGGTTTTTTTGAAATGCGCCTACGCTTGAAAAAAGATGCCGATTTTGTAGCATTTGATTTTTCTGGAAAAGTTGTAGAGCGAAATGGGAAGGGAGGCGCCGTTCGTTTGATGGGCGTGCTTCGGGAGGTCAATTAATCTTCATTGAGAAAATTCATTTAACTTAGTGGCTTCAGCAACTGAGCTAATTTTTCATTCGATGAAAAGCTTTCTTCTATTTATTGCGGCTTTTTTTTCATGGCTTCAATCAGTTGGGCAGTGGGAACTAGTTGAAGGTCCGGTCAATCAAGGGGATAATTATGGTGGGATGTCATTTGTGAATGATAGTACCGGCTTTGTGGTTCAAAGACATGATGATTGGCCAATTGTCCGAAGTTTAATTCTTAAAACAGAGGATTTTGGGGCTAATTGGGATACTGTTTATTCAATTGTGGACACTTCAAATCAATGGATACCCAACTTTACAGATGTTTTTTTCATCAATGAACAAGAAGGCTGGGTGTGTGGCTATAACATGCCCTTTGTATTGCATACAGTTGACGGTGGCCTCACATGGGAGCAACAGTCGATAAGCTCCACAGAGCCGTTGGATCTGGAAGACGCGGATTTTGAAATCATCAAGTTTTATAATAATCAATACGGCGTCGCGCTCAACGGATTTGCAGGTCAGCATGCGATTGAAACTTTTGATGGGGGAGAACATTGGAACGTCAATGATTCATTGACAGGCAAAGGAGTTTCTTTTATTGATGAATGCAATTATATTATAAGTAGAGGTGGTCCACTTTTAATGCGTGAGAATTGCTTGATTAATTTCCAAGTTTTACCAACTTCGGAATCAGGAAGTGATCCATTAAGACAAGGTCGCGACATTCATATAGCTGATGAGAGTGCTTGGATTATAACTACTCAAGGTTTGACAGGATTCAATAATTTTGGTTCGATTGCTCGCACTCATGACGGAGGACAAACATTTGAGTTCTTAGATCTTTTTTTTACAAATAAAAGTGATCGATTGAATTTTTTTGATGAACTTAATGGGTTTGTTAGTCTGTCACCTACAAATTTTGGCAATGAACCGTGTGCTATCATGAGGACAAATGATGGAGGACTGACGTGGCATTGTCAAGAAACCCCGCTCATAGAATATCTTGGGAATTATTTCTACACAGCGTTTTCAGATATAGAATGTCCAAGTCCCGAGATTTGCTATGCAAATTCGCCCAATCGTATTTTTAGAACATTCAATGGTGGCGGACCATTGGGTACCATGTGGACCTCCATTGAGGAGTCAGCGTCAAAAGAGATAAGCGAATTACCCCAAGTGTATCCAAATCCCGCTAGCGATTTTATTCAATTTACACAGCTTTCTCCGAATATTCAATATCACCTACGTGTGTATGATACGACTGGTCGCATGGTTATGCAAACCACGATGGACGCCACCAATAAAGTGAATATTGAACAATTGTCAAATGGAGCTTACATCCTGGAACTCTCCTCGGATAAATCACAATTTCAAGTCCGAATGTTTAGGCAATAAAAAAGCCCCCGAACCACCAGGGGCTTTCCAAAACCAAACAAAAACCAACTTAACTCTATGAGAGAGTTTATTTATGAAACTTATTTGTCGTTAAAAATCCAAAGTCCTTGACCTTGTGCTGGGAAATCATACTGTGTGTTCATGGCTGTAAGTATTTAGTAAGTGAAACAACATCAGGTTGTGGATCATCCACACTGTAAATTTGTATCTCTTTTTCTTTATATATAGGTAGCAATTCGGTAAAGGATGGAAAATGAGGGGGAAAGGAGACTTTTTCTGCATAAACGGTTTCTACCCTTCAAAATAGGTCGATTTGTTCCCTTAACGGGAACATTTTAGAGTTAGTCACAGAATTCTGATTTCTGAAACCCTTGTAAAATAAGGGTTTTCAAAAAAGTCTGTTGAAAAGTGTTTGCTATCTTAGAAAATGATTCTATTTTTGCAGCCCGTTTTTCAAAAAGGGAAAACGTTAGAAATCAATAGCAATGGATACGTTAAGCTATAAAACAATTTCAGCAAACAAAGAAAATGCGAACAAGCAGTGGCTTGTGATCGATGCTGAAGGTCAAACCCTAGGTCGCCTCTCAAGTGAGGTCGCATATGTTTTGCGCGGAAAGCACAAAACTAATTTTACTCCACACGCCGATTGTGGTGATAACGTGATCGTGATCAACGCGGAGAAGATCCAGTTGACCGGCAACAAGTGGGACGCTAAAGTGTACATCCGTTACACAGGCTATCCTGGTGGTCAGCGCTTCGCTACGCCAAAGGAAACTATGGCCAAGCACCCAACTGCCATGATCGAAATGGCTGTTCGCGGAATGCTTCCAAAGAACCGTTTGGGTCGCGCTGTTTATCGCAACCTGTATGTGTACGCTGGTCCAAACCACGACCAAGCTGCTCAACAACCAAAAGAATACAAACTCAAAGGATAAGCTAAAGTCCAATGGCCGAAACTACAAATACATCCGGACGCAGAAAGACTGCCGTAGCTCGTGTTTACCTCACTGAAGGTACCGGTAAGTTCATTATCAACGGAAAAGAATACAACAACTATTTCCCAACGCTCGTGTTGCAGTACCGCATCAACCAGCCGTTTATCCTCACCGGAAACGAAGGGAAATATGATTTCAAAGCGAACCTTGACGGCGGTGGTATCACCGGTCAAGCCGAGGCTTTGCGTTTGGCGATCAGCAAAGCGTTGATCGAAATTAACCCCGAATGGAAATCCCTTCTTAAAGTGGAAGGACTCACCACACGTGACCCACGTATGGTTGAACGTAAGAAGTTCGGTCAGAAAAAAGCAAGAAAGCGCTTCCAGTTCTCTAAACGTTAATCGTTTAGTACTGCACGTGGCTGCTTGTTTAGCATCCAAACTGCCTCGACTCGTTCGCCCCGTGGTTGCCTAAACCCCGTGGCGAACGACTACCTGGCGGTTGAACTAAGAGAACGTAAACAAGATCAATTTTATAAAATGGCAAAAGTTACTTTTGACGAATTGCTGGATGCAGGTGTACACTTTGGTCACCTCAGCCGCAAATGGAATCCAAACATGGCTCCTTACATCTTCGCTGAGAAGAAAGGAATCCACATCATCGACCTCAACAAAACGGTCGTGAAACTCGAAGAAGCTTCAAACGCATTGAAGCAAATTGCTAAGTCTGGCAAGAAAATCCTCTTCGTAGCTACCAAAAAACAAGCGAAAGACATCGTGGCTGAGAAAATCTCTGCTATCGGTATGCCTTTCGTTACTGAGCGCTGGCCTGGTGGTATGCTTACCAACTTCGTAACCATCCGTAAAGCTGTTCGCAAAATGTCGAACATCGAGAAAATGGGCGCTGATGGTACTGCTGAAACACTCAGCAAACGCGAACGTCTTCAATTGACCCGTACACTTGCTAAAATGCAAAAGAACTTGGGTTCAATCGCTGACATGAACCGCGTTCCGGCTGCTCTCTTCGTGATCGATATCATGAAAGAACACATCGCTGTAGCTGAAGCAAAGCGTCTGGGTATTCCCGTTTTCGCTATGGTAGACACCAACAGCGACCCACGTAAAGTGGATTTCGCTATCCCTGCCAACGACGATGCTACAAAATCTATCGCGAAGATTCTCGATGTTGTTATCGAATCCATCGCTGAAGGTTTGTCTGAACGTAAAACCGAAAAAGACAAGTCTGAAGATGGCGAAAACAAAGGAGAAAACCGCGGTCGTAAAAAATCGACAGCTGAAGCTTAATCTTCTGTTGACGTAGATTTAGTATCAGACATTCACATTTGTACCAACAACTTTTTTATTCATAATATCATGAGCATTACAGCTGCAGATGTAAACAAACTCCGCCAAATCACCGGCGCGGGTATGATGGACTGCAAAAAAGCATTGACTGAAGCCAACGGCGATTTCGAAGCAGCAATCGACCTCCTTCGCAAGAAAGGTCAGAAAGTAGCGGCTAGCCGCGGCGACCGCGATGCGGCAGAAGGATTGGTAATCACCAAGAAAACTGACGACGGCAAAACCGGTATTCTCGTAGTTCTAAACTGCGAAACGGATTTCGTGGCGAAAAACGCTGACTTCGACAAAGTGGCGAACACCATCGTTGATGTGGCCGTTGCCAACAAACCTGCTGATGTTGAAGCCCTCAAAGCCCTTAACTACCCAGGCACTGATTTGACCATCAATGACAAAATCATTGAAGAAATTGGTAAAATCGGAGAGAAAATCGAAATTTCTACTTACAACATCATCAATGCTGAATACGTAGCATGTTATAACCACCCAGGCAACAAACTCGCTGCTATGGTTGCTTTCAACAAAGTAACTACAGACGAAATTGGTCGTGACGTGGCGATGCAAGCTGCTGCGATGGCTCCAGTAGCCCTCGACGAATCTTCAGTACCAGAAGATGTAAAACAACGCGAAATTGAAGTGGGTAAAGAACAAGCCATCAACGAAGGCAAACCTGCTGACATGGCTGAGAAAATCGCTATGGGTCGCTTGAACAAATTCTTCAAAGAAAGCACTTTGGTAAACCAAGAGTTTATCAAAGACGGCAAATTGACCGTTGCTCAATACTTGAAGTCTACAGACAAAGACCTCGTTGCGGTAGATTTCAAACGCTTCGCTTTGAACTAAGCAAACAGAACTCTGTTATAGAAAGAGCCGACTTTTGTCGGCTTTTTCATTTTATACACGCTTATTTTTATTCAGTCTAAATGGATTTTCGTTCAGTTTATCTGTTTGGATAGTATTTTCGCCACGCAAAAAATTAAGATTATGGCTTCAGGCTTATTCAAATCTTCAATCACCAAGAAATACTGGATGGCCCTCACGGGGATTTTCCTCATCTCATTCCTCTTGGTTCACTGTGCTGTCAATGCAACGATTTTCTTCGGTGATGGCGGCAAAACGTTCAACCTCTGGGCACACTTCATGGGCACCAACATCATCATCCGCACTATGGAAATCGGGCTTTTTCTCGGTCTACTCGTGCATATTATTGATGGGTTGATGGTGACCTTCCAAAACCGCGCTGCCCGTCCGGTCCGCTACGCCAAAGAAAAGCCAAGTGCAAGCAGCACCTGGTATTCACGCAGTATGGCCATTTTAGGGACACTTATTTTGCTTTTCATCATCATCCACTTGTATCACTTCTGGTTCCGCACGCGTATCACCGGCCTCACCATCGAGCCCGCTGAAATGCATATCGGAAACCGCATGTACGAGAACCTTTTCGGTGAAATGATGTTTGTATTTTCACATCTGTGGGTGGTGATTGTATACGTGTTGGGATGTATTTCTCTCTTTTGGCATTTATTGCACGGCTTCAAGAGTGCATTCCAATCACTCGGTCTCAATCATACCAAGTATAAAAATGCGATCGCTTTGGCTGGTGATGCCT